>JACCLJ010000092.1 GCA_013425425.1 Microcaldota archaeon | reverse complement strand
CAGAGAATAATTAAATAAGTATCCCAATCAGCCGAAAGCTATTTTTCCCTCATTATTATATACCACGACATTTCCGGAAAGGGAATCGGCATCGCTTTCAAGCACGCAGAAAGATTCGTATTTTATCGTGCCGTTTACATGCGGAAGCGGGCTGGAGAATTCCAGATAACCGCCGGCATCGCTTACGGAAACGTCCTTTTTGAGGTATACCTCCATGGAATTGCCGTCGCCCATGGCGCATACCTCCTCCATGGCATTGTAGAGATCTCTCGCGGAAGATTTGAACAGGACGACATCCAGCGCCTTATCCGAATTGTCCCTGATGGTGATAAGTGCGGTTATTGCTATGGAAAGCAGGGCAATGACCACGAGCGAAAGAACCATGTATTCAAGGGTTATCTGCCCTTTCATCGCATCATCTTATGTACGACACGGTCCTGCTGGAGCCGTATTCGGTTTCCATGCTCTTTTTTATCTCGTCCTCTATCTTCTTCATGATTTTTTCGCTTTTCTTGGCCCTTTCGTCTATTCTCTTCAGGTTCACCGATATTCCGAGATAAACGGCGAGAAGCTTTACTATTTCCCTTGCCGCAATCGTGTCGACATACCCGCCGTGGGTTTCGCCCATGAGGCATATCCCTTCCATGCCCTCGATCTTTCCCAAGGTAGGGATAAGGCCGGCCGCACCCACTATTGAGCCCTTTGCCTCGCCGAATACCACTCCGTATTTCTTGAATTTATCCTTTAGCTTATCTTCGGTCGCTACGGCGAAAATCTTTCTCTGCTCTGATATCTTCCCTGTGCTGTAGCCGCCCACGGTTACCAGCTGCCGTACCTTATGCTTCTTGCAGAACTCGAGTATTTTTCCGGCGACTTCGTACTGCCCAACCGAGCTGAGGGCCTGCACGTCGCCGACAACTATTACCAGATCGCGTTTTCTGGCGCGATGGAGATAGAATGAGTTTTTTATGAGGCGCATCCCGCCCTTCTTTGTCATGAATACCTGGTGGGGGAAGTGGTGCGAGTAAAGCGAGGCTATCTTCGCCGCTTTCAGTTCCTTGACGAGATACCTTCCGACAACCTGGCCTATAAGCCCTATGCCGGGAAGTCCCACAATCAGGACAGGATTGTTTAATTTTTTTATTTTGTCAGTTTCGACTACTACTGTTTCTATCATAATTCACACCCCGATTCTTTCCGTGCTCTTCGGTAATGAGCATATCGATCATTAGGATTAAAAGGCGGCGGGTGGGCGGACGATGTGCCCGTGCTGCAATGGATTTCATCAAGCGAATATTCGCCGCAAACGCCGCATTTTCTCATTTTTTTCATCTTTCAAAACCCGCAGGCTATTCTTCCCGCTCGAATTTGAATGTGCAGTCCTTCTTGCCCGCAAAATCCTCGATGGAGCTGATGACCGAGGAGAGTTTCTTCTCTGCGCTTTTATAATCCGGCATGGTAAGCGATATCTTGTACCGCGGCGCCCCGAGATAATGGATTGCCACGTCCTTCTCCTTCATGGAAAGCGCCTTCTTTATGGTTTCCACGCCTTCATTGCCGGTGCAGTTGAGCGTGATTATGCCGCTTACGGTCACGACCGGCTTTTTTATGTTCTTTTTTGCGATTTCGATCAGGCTTGCCTTGAGCTGCTTCGGTATGTCTATGTCCTTGAAAGCAATCTCGCCCTTTTCGGAAGCCTCCTTGAGGCAGGAGAAAAGGTCTCCGTACTGCTCTTCTATCCTTTTGCGCGCCTCCTGCGGATCCACCTTGGTTTTCGACTCCGCAATGGCGACTTCGAAAAGCTTCTCGGCGCGCTTCTCGAAATTAATCTGCTCGAGCTTTTTCTTCTTCTCTTCCTCGCTTACCTTTTTGAGCGAAACGTCTATCTGGTTCTTCGTCATGTCTATGTGATGGACTTTCGCAACGGCCCTCTGGCCCTCTGAAATGAACTCGTGGATGTTTTTTATCCATCTGGAAGCGACCTCGGAGATGTGGAGGAAAGCCTCCTTGTCGTTGTATTCCGGCAGGACGCAGAAAGCGCCGTAGGGCATTATCTTCTTTATTACCACGATGACGAGTTCGTCCTGTTCGGGTATTTCCGTTTCGGCTATCTTAACCACCTAAGCGAGCTCCTCGACGATAGTGCCGTGGATTATCGCCTTTCCGCCCATCGGATGCGCGAGCGTCTCGCTGCATTTCGTGCAGTTGACCACCAATACAGCGCCGCTGAAGACTATCTGCTCGTTTCCGCATTTGCATTTTATCCTGTAGTATGTGCCTGCCATAACATCACGCCTTCAATTCGATTTTCTTCGTAGTCCTGCCCCGCAAGACCCGCTCGTGCTTCTTTTTGCATTTCGGGCACTGCAGCATGACTTTCTGCCTCTTCCCCTGCTTTTTGACGGTTTTCTCTCCCGCCCTCTTGCCGCCATGCCCCGTGAGCTTCCTTTTGTGGGACAGCTCACCGGCTGAAAGCGCTCTCCTCCGCCCCCTGCTTGCAACCTTCACCTTGTGAACCTGATGCGATTTGCAAAAGGGACAGTACGTATTGATTTCTTTCGGAAATTTCATCTTCAATCACATCCTATTATCATATAGTCTCGGCCATCTTGGCCTTCAGCAGCCATTCGGCTTCTTCCGGAGGAAGCTCCACCTCCTCCCCGCTCTTGAAAGGGCCGTAAACGCCGTTGTCAAGGCCCTTGTAAGGCTCCACATCCTTCAGGAGCTTCACCCTCCTGGATTTTTTGCGCGGCGCAAATGCCTTTCCGTTCTCCTCGGAGGAAAACAGCTCCGACATCTTTCCGCGGAATCTTTTCACCGAATCGGAAAGCTCTTTCAGCAGTTCGACTTCATCCGGCGTCAAACCGCCCGGCGTACCTTCGCCCCGTATTGCCATGAGCACGATTTTCTCTTCGCGCCTCTCCTTGATTGTGCTTATTATCTTTTTTATATTTTCGTATTCCCTTATGGCGGGCATCGAGCCGTTGGAGAAAGCCTCTTCCCGCTTCTGCCTCAGGAAATCCGAGGCCGCGTCATAAAAATCCTCTTCAAGAGAACTGAGCCTCGTGGAATCGGTTTCCTTTTTCTGGATTTCCCGCAGTATGGAATAATTTAAAGGCTTCATTTTCTCCCGGTGAAATATGTAAGCGGTTAGGTTTTTAAGGCAATCCTGTGCCCCGGAATTTTATTGATGCTATCCGCGTTTTTTCATAAGGCCAACCAGCGGGCCGGCGAGGTCCTCGTTCGTCAGAAACGTGACTGTTTCCATATGCCCGTTATAAGCGGCAAACATCCATG
>JACCLJ010000038.1 GCA_013425425.1 Microcaldota archaeon | reverse complement strand
TGATCCTGGAAGGATGCAAGTTCGCCGCTCAGGTTCTGGAGCTCGTACCGGGTTTCCAGAAGGAAGGCGCTGAGCTCTTCGTTCCGCGAGGTGCAGACCCCGAGCATATCCTCCCTTTCCGAGAGTTCGGAACTGCAGTTCTCAAGCGATGCTTCGCTCCCGGCGAGTGTTTGCTTTGTTGCCGCCAGTTCCGTCCCGAGCGATGCGGAATGCGATGTCTCGTTATCCAGTTTTTCCTGCGTAAGCATTAGTGTTTCGTTCAGCTGCGTGTTTTGGTCTTCAAGCCGTTCCGCGTAATCCTTCCATTTGGTACTGTCCATGAAAAAATAAAGCAAAAATACTGAAATGAAAAGAAAGATGCCGATAATGGCCGTTGCCGCAGGCGATTTCAAGCCCATGGAGATGATACTGAAGCATATTTTAAAAATATGCAGAATTAGGGAGTAAATAAAAGTGTCAGCAGCAGTCCGCGTTCCCAGTCATGGACCAGTACAAGCAAAACCGTGGAGGAGCTTAACTTCCGTGTTCGAGATGGGAACGGGTGTTTCCTCCCCCCTATGACCGCTGACAGGGAATATATGCGCCATAACTGTTTAAAAATGTTATTTTGGCGTTAGAGTGAGACTTTCCTGCCGCTTGCATCCCTTTTCGCGCTTCCGAATTCCGGCTCCTTGAGCAGGATTTCACCTGAGAAAACAGGGCCATCCGCGCATACGCGGTAGCCGCCGAGCATGCAGGAGCCGCATACGCCAAGCCCGCATTTCATGTAGCGCTCGAGGCTTGCCTCGCACGGAATCTTTTTTGCAGCGGCCCATTTGACGACCGCTGCCATCATCTTTTCAGGCCCGCAGGCATAAACCCTGTCCGGCTTTCCTGCGGCTTCTATTCCGGCCATGACCGTGCCTTTCGTGCCTGCGCTTCCGTCATCCGTGGTTATTATCAGCTTATTTGCGGCTTTCTTCAGCCTTTCCTGGTAGAAAAGAAGGGATTTGCTTCTTGCACCGAAAACAACGATAACCTCGGCGCCTTCCTTTTTTGCCGTCTTTGCAAGGAAATACAGCGGCGCCATTCCGGTTCCGCCGCCGCTTATAAGCACTTTCTCATCCTTCTTTGGCAGCGTGAAACCGTTTCCGAGCGGGCCGCGGAAAGAAATGCGGTCGCCTTTCTTCAGTTTTCGCATCGCATTCGTGAATTCGCCGAGATGCGCAACCGTGATCGTCAATGGCGACGAGTCCGCGATGCCCATGGGCCGTTCGCCAACCCCGGGAAGCCAGAGCATGATGAACTGGCCCGGTGCTGCGTCCAGCGTGCAATCAAGTTCGTAAGTAGTAATATTGTCATTTTCCCGTATCACGTTCGCTATCCTTGCGGTTATCATCGGGTTACCGACCATGCGCCGCACCCCGTATCTCTTTCAGGTTTTTGTACCCGTGCCCCAGCAGCCATTCGTCCATTTCGCCGGAGATCCGCTTGAAGATGCTGGGCGTCCGGTACAGCACGCCACTCCCTATTCCAATCGCTGTTGCCCCGGCCATTATGTACTCTACCGCATCCTCCCCGCTTACAATCCCGCCCGTCCCGATTATCGGTATCTTCACCGCCTCATAAATGTCATAAACGCATCTGAGCGCAATGGGCTTTATAGCGGGACCTGAAAGACCGCCTTTCACATTGCTTAGAACGGG
>JACCLJ010000022.1 GCA_013425425.1 Microcaldota archaeon | reverse complement strand
GCCGTCGACGTGAATCGCAAGGGTTTTGCCGCCTCCGATGTCTATGAGGCCGGCGTAATGGCCTATCTCGCTCACCACGCGGCCGAACTTGTCAAATCGCTGGGAAAATGTCTGCCTGAAAATCTCGGCCATGGAAGAATGTGATTGCTTCACCTTCTCTATGTCCACCCCCGCATTCGCGTAGGTGAACTCTTTCTGCCCTTCCGCGTCTTTCGTTTTTTTGGGATCTCCGTATTCCTTGAACTCTTCGGCCATGTAAATAATATAGACCAGCTGATTTTTAAGTTTGGAGAAGAAAACCAACTTCGTTATAAATTCTTCGTGTTATGGAGTAAATAGCAGAAGTAGTCTCTGAAATTATACAAAGAGCAAAGATTTAAGTACAAATTATAAAAAATTATTTATGGGATTATTCGGAAAGATAAAATCCTCGGTTTCAGATACAATAAGAGAAAAGAGAATATCTGATGATTTCCACTCAGCAAAAAAGCTTATTCTATTGGATTTATCGGAGATTCAACTGAAGAAACTTTGTTCGGTCAATGGGTGTGGACCGAGAAATGTGAAATTTGATATTGCTGATATGGATTTAAAGAAGAAGAGATTGACCAAAGATGATTTTGCAGGCTCTCTGGCATCAAAACTTTCCAGCGAAGACCTTCTAAGGCAACTACCCAATGATGCCAGAAAAAAACTTGAATATCAGATTTCGGAGTTAAACAGGAAATGGAAGTTAGGGGATTACGCAGAGCGATTAATTCCTGAACAAAACCAAGCTCAGTCTTCAAGTGAAACACAACCCATTGTTCAAGTTGAAAGCGATAACTTTGTTGCAGACGATAAGTTCAATCATATTATCAATGCGATATGTGATTATCGCCCACCCAGAAGATTCGATGAAGAAAAGGATTATGAGATTACACTTTACTCACACCTTCAACTTGCTTTTCCAAAAGTATCCATGGCAAACCAATACAAACTAGGCGATACGCGATGTGACATAAAGTTAGACAATTTTGCGATTGAAATAAAAAAGTCGCCAAGCGATCAAGAATTAAGAAGGCTTCAAGAACAGATATCAAGATATTCAAAATATCCAAACTTCAGAAAAATAATTGTTGTCATATTCGATGCTGATAGGCAATCTACAAGTAATTTCTGCAATACCATAAAACAAACAAATGTTATTGACAGAGTCACTGTTATCGCTGACTATAGAGTTGTTATGGAAGACGGGAAATTAAAATAAAATTGGTCTCATGAGTAAAATCCTTTATTTCTTCCCGACCGCCTTCAGCACTTCGTCCACCTGCTCTCTTGCCGTGCCGATGTAGTTGCGCGGGTCGAGGAGACCGTCGAGCTGCTTCGCCGTGAACCGCTTCTTCACTTCGGGATGGCGGAGAAGAATGTTCTTCAGCGACTCGCCCCTCTCATACGATTCCATTGCCGAAACTCGCATTATCTCGTGCGCGTCCTGGCGGCCTATCCCCTTCTTCACGAGGTCTATCATTATCTTCTCGCTCATGACCAGTCCCTTCGTCAGGTCGAGATTCTCCTGTATTCTTTCATGCTGGAGTTCGAGACTGTTAAGAATGTCCGCGATGCGCCTAAGCATGAAGTCGAGCAGCGTGAAGCTCTCCGCGAAGATGATGCGCTCGTTCGCCGAATTCGTCAGGTCGCGCTCGTGCTCGAGCGGGTTGTTGTCGAGCGCGATCATGACGTGCGACTTCAGTACGCGCGCCAGCGAGCAGACGTTCTCCGACTTCCACGGGTTGCGCTTGTGCGGCATGGTCGAGCTTCCCACCTGTTTGCTCCCGAACCTCTCCAGCACCTCGCCGATTTCCGTGCGCTGGAGGTTGCGGATCTCTTTTGCGATTTTCTCCAATGTCGAGCCCGTCAGGGCGAGAACGAAAATAAGCTCCGCATGCCTGTCCCTTTGAATGACCTGCGTCGAGACCATTACCGATGTGAGACCGAGGTCCTTCATGACTATCGATTGCAGTTTCCTCGCGTTCTCTCCGAAAGTCGCCTGCGTCCCGACCGCGCCGGTCATCTTGCCCACAAGAACGCGCTTCTTCGCTTGCTCCAGGCGGTCGATATCTCGCTGGATTTCGGCAAGCCAATTAGCGAATTTAAGACCGTACGTCGTCGGAACGGCGTGCTGGCCGTGCGTTCTGCCGATGCAGACCACGTCCCTGTATTTTCTGGTAAGCGTGACAAGAGTGGATTTTAGTTTTTCCAAATCGCTCTCTATGACGTTAATTGCGTCCCGGAGCTGAAGCGCGAGGGCGGTGTCCTCGATGTCGTAGGAAGTCGCGCCAAAATGAACATATTTCCCGGCGTCGCCGGAGACTTCCGTGAGCGCGCGTACCATCGCCATCAGGTCATGGTGGATTTCAGCGTCGATTTCGCGTACGCGTTCCACCGTGACGAACTGCGTGTCCGCTTTCCTGGCGATTACGTCTGCGGCCTTCTTCGGTATGTTGCCCAGTTTCGCGTGCGCCTTCGCAAGCGACGCTTCGACGTCGAGCCACGTCTGCAGTTTCGCCTCCTCCTCGAAGACCTGCCGCATCTCATCTGAGCAATAACGATATTCGATAGGATGTATCGCCATAAACATCAACTCCATCACATAGTTTATCGACAATGACTCAAGTCATTGTCTTTCCGAATCTTGCATGTATCCTTTCTGCTTCAGGTTTTTAATTATTCTCTGAATGGCATTGCCTTCGGTCATTTTGAACTTGACACCCGTTATTTTTTCATACGCTTCCATGTATCTTTTGGCCGCCTCTATTACGACCTCAGGAGTGAGCCTGGGAGGTTTGCCATCCCCTATATAGCCCTGGTTGGCGAGCCAAGTCCTGACGTATTCCTTATCCAGCTTCCTCTGTTCATCACCTCTCCTGAAGAGTTCGTCATACGTGTCGGCGAGCCAGAACCTCGATGAATCGGGGGTGTGAATTTCGTCCATTAATACAAGTTCGCCGTCCAGCAGGCCGAACTCGTATTTCGTATCGACAAGGATGATGCCGTGTTTTGCGACGAATTTCGAGCCGAAATCGAAAAGCTTCATGCTGGCTTCAGACATCCTTTCAAAAATCTCCCTCGAAACGAGCCCTTCTTTTATGGCCTCCTCGCCTGAAATCGGCCTGTCGTGCTCCCCTTCGCTGGCCTTCGTGGTCGGCGTTATTATCGGCTTGTCGAACTTCTGATCCTTCCTCAGCCCTTCGGGCAAACGGACCCCGCAGAAATTTCTGACGCCGCGCTGGTAGTTGTACCATGCCGATGTCGTCGTCACTCCGGTTATGTAACCGCGCACGACCATCTCCACCGGAAGCGGAACGCACTCTTTCACGACCATGACGTTCGGGTCGGGAACGTCAATGACATGGTTTTTCGCGATGCGCTTCGTCTTTTCGAACCAGAAGTCCGCGAGCTGGTTAAGAACCTGCCCCTTGAACGGAATCGTCCCCAGCACGCGGTC
>JACCLJ010000011.1 GCA_013425425.1 Microcaldota archaeon | reverse complement strand
AAGATTTTTAAGCGCTTAAGGCGCAGATTAACGGGGTTGTTTGCATGTTCAGCCAGAGCAAGTTCAACAAATTCATACTTGACAACGGAGTAATAGGATTTTTCACGGAGCCGATAAGGCTGAAATCCGGGCGCGATTCGCATTGGTACGTGAACTGGCGGACGGTCACGGAGGACGTCTACCTGACCGATAAGCTCGCCGATTTCATGCTTCATTTTATCGAAGACAACAAGCTGAAGCCGGATTGTTTCTACGGCGTGCCGGAAGGCGCGACAAAGCTCGCGCTCATCACGCAGTACAAATGGGCAAAGGAGCAGGCGGATTACGCGCCCGGCGTGTATGCGCTTCCGATGGGGAGAGGAAAACCTAAGGAGCACGGCGACCCGAAGGACAGGTATTTCCTCGGAATGCCAGGGGGCTTGACTATAATAATAGAAGACGTCACGACCACCGGAGGCTCGCTCCTTGCCGCGATGGCGACCCTCAAGGAAGCGGATGTCGACATCATTGCAGCGATAGGACTTACCAACAGGATGGAAAAACGCGATGATGGAAAGAGCGTGGAAGAGGCGGTGGGCGCCCTTGGCGTGAAATATCTTGCCATGAGCGACGCGACGGAGCTCCTGCCGCTCGCATACGAAAAATTCCAGCCCGGCGAGGACATCGGCAGGAAGATAGAGGAATATTTCAAGGCATACGGAACAAAAGAGGTCGTTCTTCTATGAGCATAATCGGGAGGGACAGGAGCATCGTGATAGCCTGCGATGCGCCGCTAAACATCTACAAAAAGATACTCGAGCAGACCGCGGACATCGGTGCGGTGGGCGGCTACAAGCTCGGTTTCTACCTTGGTTTGAGGCACGGCCTTCCCAAGCTGGTCAAACTGACGCGCGAATATACCGATAAGCCATTGATATATGACCACCAGAAAGCCGCAACCGACATTCCGGACACTGGAAAGAAATTCATGGAAGTCTGCACGGACGCGGGCATCGATGCAGTGATACTTTTCCCGCAGGCAGGCCCCGAAACCGAGAAGGCATGGATAGAGGCCGCGAAGGGGGCGGGCCTCGGAATAATCGTGGGCGGCCTCATGACACACAAGGCATACGTAAAAAGCGACGGCGGCTATATCGACGACGGCGCAATAATCCCGATGTACGTAAACGCGGCGAAACTCGGCGTCACGGAATTCGTCGTCCCGGGAAACAAGCCGGATAAAATCACGGAAATAAGGAAGGCGCTCGAAGCGCAGGGAGTGAAGCCCGTTTTCCACGCGCCCGGCTTTATCGCACAGGGCGGGGAAATAACCGATGCGGCAAGGGCAGCCGGGGAGCGCTGGCATGCGATAGTCGGAAGGGCGGTATACGAATCGAAGGACATGAGGAAAACGGTCCTCGGACTTTCGGCACAGCTCTGATTTTCATGTCTTCTTTTGCGGAAAAATTGAAAAAAGCGGTTTCGATAAGCCGGCCCATCTTCTGGCTCGGCCCCCCTGCCGCATATGCGGTTGGCCTGGCGCTCGGCGGAACGATGCGCGGGCCGTTTGAAACATGGGAGATGCTGCTCCTCGCTTTTCCATTGTCATTCCTTCTTTACGGCATAAACGACATCTACGATTTTGAAAGCGATAAAAAGAATCCGAGAAAGGGCGGGCTCTGGGGCGTAAGGCTTGAAGAGAAAGATATTCCCTGGGTGAAGAAAACGGCATTCCTCTTTGCCGCGGCGATGTTCGTGACCGGGTTCTCGACGCTTAATCCCCTGCACATGCTGTTCACCGTTCTCGGCCTGTCCATCGTTTATTTCTATTCCGCACCTCCGGTACGGCTTAAATCGATTCCGGTGATAGATTCGCTCGCAAACGGCGGCTACCTTTACATCTGCTTCGGATTGGGATGCTCGCTTTCAGGCTCGACGCTCTTTCTGCATCCGTACGTCGTTCTCGGTGCGCTGTGCGTATCCGCAGGCCATGCACTTGGAACGATAATGGATTATGATTCGGATAAGAGCATGGGAGAGAGAACGTTCGCAACCGTTTTAGGGATCAGGGCAACCGCATTATTCGCTTTCGTGATATTCGCAATATCCCTGCTGGTTTTCCTGAACAGCGGCTACCATTCCTTCATCGGTCTGGTCGCCGGAAGCTTCGCAACGCTCCTCTCCGCCTTCGTCCTGCTTTCGCCGAAGCCGGAAAACGCGAAGCTCGCCTTCAAAGCCCTCATCGCATTCGGCCTCGTCGTGGCGTACTTCTATCTCCTGAAATACGTGGTATTCGGTCAGTGGTTCGGCGATTTTTCAGAAGAGGAATTGTCACAAGTCAGGATTTTGTGGGGAGGATGAACCTTTTTAAAGATTTTCAGAGGAACTCCCCTATGCGCTCACAATCGTCCCGACCGCGAGAACTATTCGGAATCAGGGAGGAATACATAATCGCAGCAATGATGCTCCCCCTGCTCTTCGGCTGCCTTTTCACCAAGCCCTTCATAGTCCAGGTGGAAAATTTCAACAGCGGCAGCCCGACCGAAAGCCTGGTCTTCGCCGGCGGTGACAACGAGACGGTTTCGTTCAACATTTCGAAATACGTCGCGGTCGGCAACTGGTCCCAGAACGGCACATTCACGAATTTCATAGTGCAGCTCTGCCCTACGGCAGGCACTCCGTCAAATCTCACGATATACTGGCCGTATACCAACGCTTCATACATCATGTGGGCCGGCGACCTCAATTCCTGCCAGAACGTCACGGTGGATACGTCCGGCTTCGACCCGTATTTCGTGACGGAAATGGGAATGCTGATAGATTTTACCTCTTTGCTTGGCGGCGGCGCGCCATCCACGAGTTTCAATACCATGATGATGAGGGAGCCGCACATGTATGACGTCACCGAAGACGTCTGGTTCACGATGCTCGTTCCGGAGAACCTTCCGCCTGAGCTCAGCGAATACATATACAATGCAACCGGCGAAAACATTTCGATGGCGGAAATACGCGGCCTTGCATATTCCTGCTATGGCGGCGATTCATACAGATACGTTTTCGAGCCGGCAGAGCGAATCAACGTATCCTTCGATACTTCGCAGTTCGGCTCGCTTCCCATTCCGATTCCCTTCTTCGGCGTCATCAACGGCTCGCTCCTGATTTACGACATGCCATGCCCGGCGTATCTTACGGAAGGCGAGTACCGCGCCGAGATAAAAATGGTGAACACGAGCCTGAACAACACTCCCGGGAATTACAGCGTCCAAGTATTCTTCGACGATTTCGACAGCCCTTCATTCAACGATAGCGCCTGGCTGACATTCTCGCAGGCAGGGCCGGAAATCGCATATTACGAGGATAACTGGGGCTCGGGCAGGTATGATATGTACTCGTTGCATAACGCCAGCGGCATAATCACGTACTACAACCGGAGTCTGCCCGTAGGCGAGAACAATTATCTATGGGCCGAATCCAGCGTTTTCACGGACTCTTTCGGAACACTAAGCGACGGCAACAGCCTCGGCGTAATAGTTCTCATGAATGAAACCCAACCGCCGATGGCCGACGTGGCGATCGTATCGTATCTCCGTGGTATGTTCGCGATAGGAAACGACAGCTGGGCGGCTTTCTGCCCGGTCATGGCCGGTCCGCCTGACGCAGCCGGCGTTTACACGCCCGGCTGGCATGCCTTCGCAATAAACTTCACCAATGACACGCAATATTATTACGTGGATGCGGTGAACGTGCTCAATTGCACGAATTATACGAATGAAAGCCTATACCTTGGAATTTCATCGGACCCGGTGACAAACAGCATGTACGGCAATATGTCCGTCGACTGGGCGAACGTAACAACGTATACGGACAGCGGAGGATGGGCCGAAAGCAGCACGATGTTCGACGATTTCAATGCACCGCTCAATGAAAGCAGATGGCTTCCGATGCCGGTGAACGGCACGTACGCCTATTATGTAAATGATTATGCGAACAGCAAGCTTAGGATGTATTCGTATTCCCCGTCGAACGGGAGCGGCATAATAAGCTATCTGATCGGGCTTCCGATCATGAGCCCGGACGAGCTTTACCAGAACGTAAGCGCCATGAACATAAGCGAGATACTCAACCTGACCAACATCACAAACATATCCATAACCAATTTCACCCTCACGGGTGTCGGCTGGGATATTTCCTTCGGCATGGACAGCGGCGATGCGAACTCATCGGACTGGTCAGCAGCATTCTACTTCGCGAACTTCACCTGGCCGCCGTTCATCGACTTTGCGACGCTGAACGATTCCATGCGCGGAGGCTTGTTCTTCAACGGCACCGATGGAATGGCGGTATGCCCTGACGGCACTGCGCTTGGCAGCGGTTCGATGCCGCCCGCAAATTACACATTGCGTTTCGTTTCCACGAATACCAGTTTCGACATGTTTGTAGACGGTTTCCAGATAGGAAGCTGCCCGCCGGTAAATGAAACGCTTTTCATCGCGCTTACTCCGGACTATTCAACCGGGCTTTTCGAATGGGGAAACGCTTCATTCAACAACGTGTCAATCTCCGCATTTGCGACGGCAAACGTTTCCGGCTCGATGTGGGTGCCCGTTCCTTCGGGCTATGCATACTCGGATGTAATCGTATGCGACTGCCCGGACAGGTGGAACAGGGCATTCGATTTCGACATAAGCTCCGATAGTGCCGGCGCGGTAGACATGACGATAGTGAATATCAGCTATGAAAATCTC
>JACCLJ010000002.1 GCA_013425425.1 Microcaldota archaeon | reverse complement strand
ATTGCCAATCCCGTTCTTTGGCTATTGCAGCATCGGCACCAGAGGGGTTTGCGGCTCTATAGATGGCTTGCAAGGCATAATTCGCGGCAGCGATGGAATGCGTGGGGACATGCGCGGTCGCCATCGCCTGGCCTGCTGCGCGGGCAGCGGAGCGGGCCGGATTATCCCCCCCTACTTCGCGAGCGGCAGCATGGGCATCACGCGCAGCTTTGCGCACGTCTGCCATGTTGAATATCCCGGTGCGTATCCATTCCCGGAGCGCTTCGATGGCTTTCCTGGGCCGGTTGTCTTCCGGGTATTTCTCCTCGAAATACGGCAGGACACGCTCAGCGCAATCAGATACCCAGACGGCCAGGGTTTTATGGTCGGTTTTCCCCACAAGCTCTGCAATCGGCTCGTCTTTGCGTGCAAGCGAGAATTTCGGCCTTCTTTTCCGTGCTTCAGATTCCATATGGATTTCCTACCAAACGAACGGGATGAGCCGGTATCTGGTCTTTTTCGCGTATTCCTTGTATCCCTTCAGCTCCTTCTGCAGCATTTCGTCCTCGAAGTGTGTGCGGAAGACGAAGGCACCGGCAAGCAGCAGCGCAGGAACAAGACCATAGAGGGAACCAAGGCCAAGAGGCATCGAGGCGTAAAACACGATCATACCGGCATAGCCGGGATGGCGGATGATGGCGTAAGGCCCTGTTGAAACAACCGTGTGCCCCCTTTCCTTCTGGATGCGGACAGACCCTTCAAAGAACTTGTTTTCGACAAGCGCCCATGATGTGAAGCTCCAGCCTGCGACGAACAGCAGGACGCCTGCGGGATAATACCAGGTCCCGGGCGCAGAGGCCTGAGAATGCGCATCGATGCCGCAAACGACAGGAATCGCGAACATGAACAGCATGTAGAGCACGACGTATAATTTATCCCACCACTTCATTTCGCCCTTGATGATCTCGCTCCTTGCCTCTACGACCTCCGGATTATACTTCAGGAAGACCATCATGTTTATGGCAAGCGACACGAAATAGAGCCCGAAGTAGAGCCATGCCAGCGGCAGGTCGAGCCGTCCTGCGAAGAAAAAGAACAGCGCCATCATGAGAACAAGGCTGAAGAGGACCTGCGCTCCCCGTTTCGCGACCGCCTTCCAGAATGATGCGCCTTTCTTCTCCATCGTCCGGCCTCTTTTGGAAAACGTCCTATTTTTCTTCTGCCCCAACACCCCTGGTTTCCTTGTTCTCATAGATATCTGAATGAATATATATCCGACTGGCGCATTTTGAGGATATGCGAAAAACAAAATCCTCGCAATTTCACGACAGGGTAGCAGAGAAGTACGAATCCAAGTATTCACCGGGAAACGACGGAAGGATCACGGACTTGCCGCGGATGCGCGGATGTGCAAGTAATCTATTTATTTTTATCTACGTATTATTCTCCCTGATGGGATATGAACATACTCAGAGCGCTTAGCGCCTTACTGGCCTTTCTTTCCCTGCTTTTCGTGGTTATAACCGTGGCTTTTCTGGCTATCACCGTGCTTTATCCCGGCATGGTTGGAATCGGCGTATCTAATGGGCTTTCTCTTGTGTTTGTAGCGGGATTACTAATTGCCAGCACTGCACTGTCATTTCTCCTATCAGCGTTGGCCCAAAACCTTATGATCGCAGCATACAGCGATGATAAGCGTATTCAGGCAATACGCCTGATAATCATATTTTTCGTGTCGCCCTTCTTGGTATGGGCACTCACTATACCTTACGCGATTGTCGTGGTATTCTCATTTATTTATGGGGCACTGGTCGCAGTGTTGGCTGGCGCACTTTCCATGGTTATCAGTATCGACACCAAAATGCTCTCCACGTGGGTGAGTTTCTTCATCCTGGGCGAAGCGCTTTACGCGGCGTTCAAGTACAATCTCTTCGACTGGTTCGTCTCGACCAAGCAGACCAGCTCGCTGAACATAGCTGAGTCCCAATATGACGTTGTTTTCGCAAAGCTCAACGGCAAGAATGAGAAGCTTGTGGCTGATTTCGTGAAGTCAGCCATCCGCATAACGGCGATAAATCTAATCGCGGTGCTTTTTTGGGCTTCGTATATGATATCGGGTGTGGCCACCATCGAATTCACAATCGAAAACGTCCCGGTGATTTTACTGGCATTCGTCCTTGGGATGATTCCGCTGGTGTTGGTCGGGAGGTGGGTCGGGCGCCAGCAAGCGCGTTACGAAACTGGAGGCGGGAAACCACAGAAGTAAAAGCGAAATTGCCGTAGATAAAAGAGCATGGACCGCGTTCCCGACGCTTCGTGGACAAAAATCGACCGGATTGCTGATTGCCCCTAGATGTTTTAGGTGACTACATTTTGATTTCCTGTAGTCACATCCATTTCTTGGACATAAAGAGAAAAGTGGCGCTATAGATAGTTATAGCCACAAATTTTGAGCCAAAACGTGGTTGTAACTTATCATTGAGGCATCCTCGTCAATTTGTACAGATTATCCTTTATGATCCTCAAGAGGAAAGAATTCAGCTTAGCATCATCCCTTCCCCTTGCCATCTTTGTCAGCGAAAGATATTCTTGCCGCGTGTTCGAATAGATATTGATCAGTGGGAACCCGTTTCGCATGAGTATATAGTTCCACAATAATCGGGTTACGCGGCTGTTCCCGTCTTCGAAAGGATGGATGTGCTGGAATTCGTTGTGCACGAAAGTTGCGAATTCAATTACATCTTTAGCATTAGTTTTCTTCGCATGGAAATCGTTGATTTTCTTGCATAAGGCATCCAGCTTGTGAAATACCTCAGAGAAATGGGAAACCTTGTAGAATGGATTCCCTTTTATTGAGACACCCACGTTCCTGACGCCTTCCCTCACCCCTAGATTGAAAACCACGATCCGATGCAGATCGAGGATGAAATCTATGGAAATGGATTGGTCTAAACGGTTCAGCAGGTGGTTGACCGCAGCATAGTAATTCTTGACTTCGTTTGCCTCTTTCAGTTTCTTGTCGTGGGGAACGATATCGTGTAGAAGCAGCTCTTTCGATTCTTCTAGGGTGAATGTATTCCCTTCCAGCTGGGTTGATGCGGAAGTGAATTCGATTTTCTGCTCTTCTTCTATATCTGCAAAATTGATGTTCTTTTTCAGCTCATTCAGATTGACCAGCAGCTTTTCGATCTCCTCGTAATTATCTCCAGATACTGCCGTTTGCACCGGTTGCTCGGCCGCTTTATTGATCTTGAAAAAAGCCAGCACATCATCGAAAACCGGGTCAGAGATTAATTTGACTTTAAGAGGTTTTTTGGAAACG
>JACCLJ010000116.1 GCA_013425425.1 Microcaldota archaeon | reverse complement strand
GTCGAATGGAAATTGCCGTCCCCATCCCTCGTGTAGGCGTGGCTTGGCTGGTTCGAGCAGACCCATCTTCCATCTTCTTTCTTCTTCAACGCAGAAAACAAACCTCTTCTGAAATTGCATTCCGGGCATCCTGGCATATTGTTCACCTTATGGGATTATATCTGGTTAGCGGGTTTTGATATACTTAAAAAAGGTTTATAAAAATAGCGTTGCCAGTTGGTTTCATGAAAATGTACCGCATAGTGATTTTTGCCCTAGTTTTGCTTTTCATCCTGGCAGTAGCGCCATATTTCGAGACGAACATCTCTTATCTGCTCAATCCCGCTTCGCTCGGCCTCCTCGCATCGGGGCAGTGGGTGGTCGTCCTCATATGGATTGCATTGTTCTCGGCATTCTCGCTCTTTCTCGTCTTCCCGAAGGAAAAGGGAAAGTGGAGAAAATATTCCGGCATTTACGTGGCGTACATCGTGGCGCTTTTCACCGAGATGTTCGGCATCCCGCTCACGCTTTATTTCCTTGCCTATCTCCTTCCCGCAATGCCGCTTCCGGAGCAGCCCGCGGCAGTCGTTTTCGAATTCAATTTTCTCGGGGCTGGTTACAAACTCCTCGCAACCTCCGTGATAGCGGGTTTCGTTTCGGTGCTTGGGGGAGCCCTGGTGATTCTCGGATGGAAGAAGATATACGATGCGAAAGAGCTGGTGACGGACGGCATCTATGCATACTCCCGGAATCCGCAGTATCTCGGGATGGGGCTTATAATCGTCGCGTGGCTCTTCGCATGGCCGACCATCCTGACGGCGATAATGGGCGTGATATTGCTTGCGGTTTATTACAGGCTGGCGAGAAGCGAGGAGAAGGACCTGGAAAAGCAATTCGACGGGAAGTATCTCGGCTATAAAAAGCGCGTGCCATTCCTCCTCTGACCAAAAAGCTGACGAAACCGCAATAAATTAAAAACCTTGGTCTGGAATTACTCACATGAGGATTATGAGGCTCTTATTCCTATCATTTGTTTTCATAGCTTTCCTGGCAGGCATCGCAAGCGCCGCGCCCGATACCAATGACGGAGTGGATATAATAGATTATTACGGAACCGGCTGCCCGCACTGTGCAAGGGTCGAGGCGGTTCTTGAGGAACTGAAATCCGGATACGACCTCAGTCTGGTCAAGAAAGAGACTTATTTCGACGCGGCAAACAGGCAGGAAATGCTCAATCTTTACATCAGGTTCGGGAAGGACCCGAATGAAGGCGGAGTGCCTACGCTCCTGCTGGAGAATCGCTCGCTCATCATCGGCGAGGTAAGCAAGGAAAGGATGAAGGAGATAATAGACGACCACATCACGAATGCGACGCTCAGCGGAGTGTTCACCCAAAGCTCGTTCAGCCCCATAGAAGAGAGGGACGTATCGAGCCAGCTTACGCTTGTCACGCTCATAGGCGCAGCGATCGTCGATTCGATAAATCCCTGCACGATTACGGTCATGGTGCTCCTGCTCGGAACGATACTCATGAGCGGCGGAAGGAAAAGGATGCTGCTTGCCGCAGGAGTTTTCATAGGGGTCGTTTTCGTATCCTATCTTCTCATGGGGCTCGGCATACACTACCTCATAGCGGGTAGCGAGATGACGGATATCTTCTACAAGGTGGTGACGGCAGCCGCATTCCTGCTTTCCGTGATGGAATTCAATGCATATTTCAACTACAAGCCGGGATTTTTTGCTGTGGAAATGCCTGTGTTCCTCAGGCCGACGCTCAAGGGCGCATTCAAGAAGCTTAAGGATGCCGCGGGAAATGACGAACAAAAGACGGAGAGCCTGAGCAAAACGCTCGTTGTACTGCTGGTAACTGCAGGAATCGCGCTTCTCTGCTCGATTTTCCTCCTGCCCTGCTCATCCGGGCCGTACCTTATGGTCCTGAGCATGCTTTCGAAAACGGTCACATTGAAGGCGCTCATGTATCTTATATTATACAATATGGTCTTCGTCCTGCCGATGGTGATAATAGCGGTCGTGATTTATATCGGAAAGACGAGCGTCGAGGAAATAGGCGAGATGAAGGAGAAGTACATAAGGCAGATACACCTTATTTCCGGCCTGATACTGTTCGTGCTGTTCCTGCTGATGCTGTCGCAGATACTCGCCTCATCTGCTTAGGGGGGCATGACGTCCTTTTTCCATTTTTCCGAATTTTTTATTATTCTCCTGTAAAAATCTATGAAGGATTTCGCCTCGACCGCTATGTAGTCCTCGATTGCCGCATAATTCCTGTTTTCGTAATATTCCTTTATCACGCTGCCGTTGCACGGCTTTGAGCTGAATTTGTCCAGGCTGGAGCCCTTGAACTCCCCGTTGTTCAGCAGCACGGCAAGATGCTTCAGGTCTATGTATGGCATGCCGTGGAAATCGGATTCGCTCATGCGCGTTCCGAGATATTTCGCGAATTTGAACCTGAAGAAGTCGAATTCGAAATTGAGGTTGAAGCCGACCGGAATGAAATCCCACGGCTTCCGGTTCTGCATGAACCTTGCATAAAACTGCTTCACGATCTGCTCTTCCGAGGATTCCCACGACTTCAGTATCTGGAGCCCGCCGACGGGCTCGCCGTAGGCGTCTATCTGCTGGAACTGGATGGTGATTATCTCGTCCAGAACGGGGTTCGGCCTGCTGCTCCTGGAATGGGTTTCGATATCAAGATAATAGCGTGCCATAGCCTGCCTCCGTCCGTCTCAGAACATTCTTTTTAAAACCTTCCCCTATTTAACAATATCTGCGCTTTTTGGGCGTTTAGTCCTCTCTAACGAGAGGGCGAGCCATAAGGTGATTTTCAATGAAAACTGTAAACTTGAAGAGATTGAAATCGCGGAAGGAGAATCTGGTACTGCTCTCGCTGATTGAAACTCTGGCAAAGGACGACAAACCGGTATGGAAGAAGGTAATCCTGGAACTTTCAAGGCCGAGGAGGAGCAGGGTAGAGGTAAACCTGAGCAAGCTGGACGAATACGGGAATGACGGAGGCACCGTGCTGGTGCCGGGAAAGGTGCTCGGTTCCGGAAGCCTCTCGAAGAAGATGACCATAGCGGCATATTCATTCAGCGGCACTGCGAAAAAGCTGATAGCCGACGCAGGCGGAAAGGCACTCTCGATAGAAAGCCTTTACAAGGCAAACCCCACCGGCAGAGATGTATTGATTCTGAAGTAGGTGATGATCATGATAGTTATAGACGGCACGGATGTTATTTTCGGCAGGATGGCAACGATGGCGGCAAAAAAGGCGCTGCAGGGCGAGGAGATCCACGTCATAAACGCCGAAAAAATCATACTGAGCGGAAACCCAAAGGAGATCACGGATAATTTCCTTGCAAGGAAGGCTGCAAAGCACCTGGCAGACCCGGAACTCTCTCCGAAGTGGCCGAAGGTGCCGCACATGCTCATAAAGAGGATGATACGGGGCATGCTGCCGTGGAAGACGCCGAGGGGCAGGGTGGCATACAAAAAAATATTCATTTATACGGGCAACCCGAAAGAGCTTAAGGCAGGGGAATTCGAGATGAAAAAATACGATGGCGTATCGCCGCACATAACGGTCCTGAGGCTCTGCAAAATGATAGGGTACCGGGGTTGACGGCAGGTTGATGTTATGGTCGAAAAAGACGAAACCAAAAAAGAAGAACCAAAGAAGGAAAAGAAACCGGCAAGGAAAAAAGGGGCTAGGAAGAAGGCCGGCAGCGTAATCATTGCGAGAGGGAAGAGGAAGGAAAGCAAGGCAAGGGTAAGGATAAGGACCGGCAGCGGCCGGATATACGTAAACAACAGGAATGTCTCTTCATTCAACAACAAATACGTAAGGGAGATAGTAACCGAACCTCTCAGATACGTCGGCCCGGAAGCCAACGCCATAGACATCAGCGTATCGATTGAAGGCGGCGGCGTGATGGGGCAGGCGCAGGCGGCAAGGACCGCGATAGCGAAGGCGCTTGTTGTATATTTCGACAAGATGAACCTCAAGGAGAAATTCAATTCCATTGACAGGTCTCTCATTATCGAGGACACGAGAAGGGTCGAATCCAAGAAATTCCGCGGTCCCAAGGCAAGGGCGAGATTCCAGAAATCCTACAGGTGACGTCATAATAATCAAGGATAAATTGGTGATAAATTGGAATTCCCGGTAAGATGTTTTACATGCGGGGGGGTCATAGGCCACCTTTACGAGGATTACAAAAAGCTCGAGAAGGAAAAAACGCCGGAGGTGGCGATGGACGAGCTTGGGGTGCACAGATACTGCTGCAGGAGGATGTTCCTCAGCCACGTAAATCTCGTGGATACGCTTGTGAAGTACCGAAGGGCATGATGATAATGGGGTCGTGAGGTAACCTGGTATCCTGCGAGCTTGGGGTGTTCGTAATCTGAGTTCAAATCTCAGCGGCCCCATATTTCAGTCATGAAATTGGGGGTTGTGAACGAAGTTCACACTGACCCCATATTTCGGTTACCATGTTCATAACGGAGGTAATGCTATGGAAAAAATAAACGCGCCTGTGAAACAGGACATAATGCTCGAAGCCGGTGTTCACATCGGCACAAAGATGAGGACAAGCGACATGAGGGAGTTCGTATTCAAAAGAAGGGATGACGGACTCTATATACTCGACCTGAGGAAAACCTCGGAGAGGCTGCTTGCGGCCGCGAAACTGCTTGCAAAGTATCCGCCTGAGGACATCCTGATAGTCGCATCCAGGGTTTATTCCAGCGGCCCGGCATCGAAATTCTCCACCCTTACCGGCGTCCCGGTGATGAAAGGGAGGTTCGTGCCTGGAACCATGACGAACCTGACGGCGAAGAATTTCAGGGAGCCGAGGCTCGTTTTCGTGTGCGACCCGAAGGGCGAACGCGAAGCCATAAGCGAGAGCGCGCAGAACGGCGTGCCCGTGATAGCATTGTGCGACACCGACAATGAGACGAAATTCGTGGATATGGTCGTACCCATAAACAACAAGGGAAGGCGTTCGCTTGCCCTGGTTTTCTTCATACTTGCAAGGGAGATCATGATGTCCCAGGGGAAGATAAGCTCCTACGACGAATTCCAGTACGACCTCGGGTATTTCGAGAGGATGGTGGAAACCGAGGAGGCGCCGGCCCAGGCCGCAGCGGCGGAAGAGCCGGAAGCCGAAACCGTAGCCGAAGAGAAAGCCGCCGAGGCGCCCGCAAAGGCGAAAGAGGAAAAAGCTGAGAAGAAGGCGGAAAAGAAGGAAGAGGAGGCGAAGGAGGAAAAAGCGGCCAAGAAGGAAAAGCCCGGGAAAGAGTCGAAGGAGAAGAAGGAAACCCGTGAGAAAAGCGAGGCTCACGAAGAGAAGAAAACGGAGAAGGAAGCAAAGGAGAAAAAGAAGTAGCTAGAGGCTTTCCTCTTTTTTAAGCTCGCATCTTATGTCTATCGGTTTTTCCACCCTTTTTTCTATAATGCCGTCCTTGTTGAAAACGAACAGCGTCACGGTCGCCCGGTAAACCTGCGGGGTGGTATAGTTGTTCGCGAAAACCCGGACCGCCTTTTCAAGATACTCTTTTTTGGTTACTATGCCCAGCCTCAGCCTCCCCCTGCCAAGGGCGCTCGTCGGGCTGAGGGAGATGTTTTCCGGGATTTTCACCTCGGCCTCGCACCATACCGGCTCGGCGTCGCGGTTTTCCAGCCTTGCGATTATCTCGACATGATTGGGCGAATACGCAAAAAGCACGTTCGGATGCAACCGCAATTTAAGGTCTGCCAAGTCATCACCTGTCCCGGATCCTATTCCACTATATAAGAAATAACATTTTAATTGTTCTCATAGAGAAACTAACATGATTCCGGAGGCAAAACTGATAAAATCAGAAATCATGATAAGGGAGCTCTCCCTGCCGGACGATGTCCTGCTTGCGAGGAAATCCATCGTCCGGTGGCTTGCGCTTTCGCTCGGCCTGATAATGCCGAACGAGAGCAGGACGCTCCTCCTTGATATTTTCGACGTTCTGCTGGAATTCCACGCAAAGGGCGTCTCGCCGACGACAAAGGAGATAATAGACCGGCTCGAGGCGCCGGGTGGGGAGAAGCAGAACCCGAAGGCGGTGTATTATCATCTCCAGAGGCTTACGAACATGGGTATCCTGACTAGGAACAAGGGGAAGTATTACTTCGGCGACGGGGACGGAAAGAGCATGCCCGACGTATTCAGGGATTTTTACAAAAACAAGAGCGATAGCGCATTCGGCAACATAGAAAAGGCGCTCAGGAAGCTTGAGAACGGCTACAGGCAGTAGAATAAAGATGGTTCCATGGATGTTTCCGGGTTTTACAAACTAAGCGTCGATGAGAGGCTTAAGAGGATAAAGGAGGCTGCAGGGCTTACGGATGAGGAGGCGGAATTGCTGAAGAAAGGCGGCGCGCTGAGCATCGGCATCGCGGACAGGATGATCGAGAATGTCGTGGGCGCCATGCACCTGCCTTTCGCAATCGCAACCAATTTCAAAATCAACGGGAAGGAGATGCTCATCCCGATGGCCATAGAGGAGCCTTCCGTTGTCGCGGGCGCCTGCAAGGCCGCGAAGCTCTGCCTGCCGGAAGGATTCGGGGCAGAGGGGGACGAGTCGGTAATGATGGGAGAGGTGCAGCTTGTCAACCTGGCGGACGCGGCAAAGGCCAAAAAGCAGCTTGAAGCGAAAAAAAGCGAGATAGTGAAAATCGCTGCTGCCGCATACAGGGGAAACCAGGAATTTTGGGGCGGCATAAAGGAATTTGAAGTCAGGAAGATAAAGACAAAGCGCGGCGTCATGCTCATTTGCGATTTTTACATAGACGTGAAGGATGTGATGGGCGCGAACACCATCAATAGTATCCTCGAATTCGTTTCACCCACGCTCGAAGCGTATTCCGGCGGAAAGGCGCGCCTCAGGATTTTGAGCAATCTGGCAGTCAGGCGAAAAGTGCGGGCGGGTGCGGTATGGAAAAAGGAGGTTTTGGGCGAGGACGCGGTGGAAGCGGTTCTCGACGGCTATGAGTTTGCCGCAAACGACATATTCCGCTGCGCAACCCACAACAAGGGGATAATGAACGGCGTGGATGCGGTTGCACTCGCATGCGGACAGGACTGGAGGGCGGTTGAGGCGGGCGCCCACGCATATGCGTCTATCGGCGGGTATCATCCTCTTACTAAATTCGAAAAAAACAAAAACGGCGACCTCGCGGGTTCGATAGAGCTGCCGCTTGCGGTCGGATTGTTCGGCGGCGCGATAAACACCAGCCCGACGGCGAAAATCGCGCTCAGGATTCTCGGGGCGAAAACCGCGAAGGAGCTGGCTATGGCGATGGCATGCGCCGGCCTTGCGAATAACTTCGCGGCGCTCTATGCGCTCGCAACCACGGGCATACAGGCAGGCCACATGAAACTCCATGCGAGGAACATAGCCGTGCTTGCAGGCGCGAAAACGCCCGAAGAGATAGACGCGGTCGCGGACGAGATGGCCGGGAAAAAGGATTACTCCGCCGAGTTTGCAAAATCCATTCTGGGGAGGATGAGGCGGTAAGATGGACGGGCTTCTCTACATCCTGATACTCCTGTTTTCGTTCGCCGTTACCTTCGGATTTTCAAAACTGCTGATTCCGAGGCTGAAGAGGTTCGGGATCATAGGCAACGACGTCAACAAGCCCGACCGGCCCGAGGTGGCGGAGATGGGCGGGATAGCGATAATCGCCGGATTCACGGCGGGCGTCCTTCTTGCGATATTCTTAAACACCTTTTTCGGGTTCGATTTCCAGCTCATTCCCGTGCTTGCCGGCATCATAACGATTCATTCGCTCGCATTCATCGGGATAGTGGATGACATCATCGACATCCCCCAGTACATAAAAGCGTTCCTTCCGCTCTTCGCGGCTATACCGCTTGTTGCATTGCGTGCGGTCGGGAGCACTGCTATAATCATCCCGTTCATGGGCGAGGTCGACCTCGGCCTTATCTATGTCCTCGTGCTGATACCCATCGGCATCGCGGTCGCCTCAAATCTCACGAACATGCTTGCAGGCTTCAACGGAATGGAAGCGGGAATGGGAATCGTGATATTCTCGGCTGCAAGCCTTATTGCGGTATCGCACGGGCAGACGGCTGCATTGCTCCTTTTCCTCCCGTATCTGGGAGCCCTTCTCGCATTCATAATTTTCAACTGGTATCCTTCGAAGGCGTTCCCTGGCGACGTTGGCAACCTTACGATAGGAGCTACGCTCGCAACCGGGGCGATAATAGGGAACTTCGAGACTGCAGGCGCTCTTCTTCTCCTGCCCTATGTCATAGACTTCTTCATAAAGGCGTACAACAGGTTCCCGAGCAGCAAATGGTGGGGCGAATACAAGGACGGCAAGCTTTATCCAGTTGAAGGCAAGGTGCGCGGCTTTGCGCAGCTGGTGATGAAACTTTTCAATGGAATTTCCGAGAGGAACCTCACGCTGTTTTTCATAGGAATAGAAATCGTAGTCGCGGCGGCCGTGCTGGCGATTTACCTCTGAACCCTCTCTAAAACTAGCCCTTGAATATCTCCTTCATCTTCAGTTCCTTGTTCAGCCTTTCGTAATCCACTACGCGGCCTATGTCGTACCAGACTTCCTTCTCGAAAATGTAGGCGTTTATCTTTTCCCCTGCCTTCAGCATTCTCGGGAATACATTTTTCGCGAAGTCCTCTTTTTCCCGTATGTATTTGAATATTCCCGGCTCGAAGGCGTAGATCGCGACGTTGTAAAGGTTTTCTATGAGCGGCTTTTCCTTGAATTCCACGACGCGGCCGTCCTTCACCTCCGCGACGCCGTATTCTATCGGTATCTTGCCCTTCAGGAGCGCGATGGTTGCGATGCAGCCGCTCTTTTTATGCTGCGCCAGCATCTCCTTCAGGCTGATGTTGGTTATATGGTCCCCCATGACCACGACGAACGTTCCGTCCACCTTTCCCTTAAGCGGCAGGATGGAGCCGGCCGTGTTCATCTTCTCGTTTTCGACAGCATATCCGATTTTCACGCCGAATTTGCTTCCGTTGCCGAAATATTCCTCGATTTTTTCATGCAGGTAGCCCGCGGTGATTATCAAATCTGCCAGCCCGTTCCTTTTCAGGTTTTCGATTACGTAGTAGAGAATCGGCTTGCCC
>JACCLJ010000107.1 GCA_013425425.1 Microcaldota archaeon | reverse complement strand
AGTTTCCTATGCCTATGTCCAGCGTTTCGCCAAGAACATGGTACCTGCCGCTCTTTTGGACTATTATCTGGCTGTTTCCGCCCGACAGGTAGAGCACAAGCGGATTTTTCATGCCTGTAAGGTGCTCGCTTATCTTCACATGGGCAAGGCAGTGGTTCACGCCTATTATTTTCTTATTATATCTTACCGCGAGATATTTCGCACCGCCGCATCCGACCGCAAGCGCCGAGCCTATGCCCGGGCCCTGCGAGAATGCGATAAGGTCGGCATCCTCCATGCCTATTCCCGCATCGTCCAACGCCTTTTCCAGCACGCCGCCGAACACGTTTGCGTGATGGTCGGCCATGTTGCGGGGTATCATCCCCTCCCCCTTCGGCGCCCGGTAACTGTCGATTACGTTCGAAAGCACATTTCCGTTTTTGACTACTCCTGCGGAAAGGGTGTGCGCGGTGCATTCTATGCCGAGCGTAATCATAGTATCACTGATAGAGCAGCATGACCGTTATCGCAATCAGGTTATATATCATGTGTATCGCTATGCACGGCAGCACGCTTTTCGAATATTTGTAAACGAGCGCAAGCACGAGCCCGATGGCGAACGCGCCGATGATTTCGGTCACGGAGCCGTATGAAAAATGCGGCAGCGAAAAGGCGACCGCAGAAAAAAACACCGCCGCCCCGCGCAGCATCGGAAGCCTGAGGAACGTGAAAACGTTTTCGAAGAATTGCATCAGGAACGCCCTGAAGAAAAGCTCCTCGCTGAAAGGCGCGGCGATCACGGCGAAAACAAGTATGTAAATGGGAAGGCCCTTCACTATGCCCGTCACCTTTTCACCATCGTTTATGCCGAGAGCCGACAGCAAAGCGGTTGTTGCGATGAGGGCGGCCATAAGCCCGATGAACCCTCCTATGGTGAACAGGATATTCCTCTTCAGGTCGCCGGGCACTCCGAGAAACCGGAGCGTCGTGCCGAGGTCTTTTTTCCACAAAAAGAAAAGCGCAAGTGAAAAGATGGCAAGATGCACCGGCGCTTCGTAGTAAAACGTGTCCCTGGCGACCGCCAGGAGGATAAAAAAAGATATGACGGAAAGCAGGAAGACTGCAAGAAAAACTCTTTTGGCGTCCATGTGGATTCTACTTCTTTTCGAAGTACCCGCATCTTCCGCAGGACTTCCTGTCCTTGTGCTCTGCAAGCCATACGCCGGGGCCGCATTTCGGGCAGTATTTGTGCTGGACATACGGTTTCGCGGCTTTTTTCTTCTCCTTTTTCGGTTGCGGTTTTTTCTCCTTTGCTTCAGCCATAAGTATTCACCTATCTCTTTCCGGCCTTTTTGGCGGGCGCCTTCTTCTTCTCCTCTTTGGGCTTTTCCTCGGGCGGTGCCACGTTGTCCCTTTTCCTTATGTAGCCCGGCTCCACTTCCTTGAGTTTTTTGATGTCAGTGTAAGCGTGCGCGACTACCCGTATTCTTTTTGCGCCGAATTCGTTTACCACGCTGCTCAGGACCGTCAGTTCCGGATTCAGCCCGAGTTTCGTGCTTACCGCCTCCCTTATCTCCTTCCTGGGGGGCGTCGTGCCATCGAAATGCATGACTGCATTTATCTCCTTCCTGTCAAGCAGTTTGTTGTCTGTTGCCGAAATTATCTCTATCTCCATTGGTTCCACCCGCCGTTATCGCAATCTCTCCATCCTCTTTCTTCCCATCGCCTCTAAGACTTCGGCTTCCTTGCCAGGCGCCGCCCCGGCGACAAGCTCGTCCGGTATTTCCATCTCGTACATCTCATAGTTCTGGACATCCATGACCTGTGCGGTCTTCCCGCTGACAGACATTATCTGCACGGTCCTCCTTTCTATTATAGGGACGTCCACGTCGGCATCGCCCGGCGAGAGAAGGGTCTTTTTCTGCCCTTCGAATATGCCTATGGCGGTTATTCTCATTTTTGCCGAGCCGTGCTTCCCGGGCTTTGAGCTTTCGACGTCCACGACCTTGCATGGAATATCGTCTATAAGGACGTATCTTCCGGGTTTCAATTCCTTCGCAAGAGCGAATATCTTCTCGACCATTTTAACACCTACGAGTAGAGTCCAAGGTTATATTATAAAACCTTAGTCTTTTTAAATATGTCATGGTTGTCCTCGTCGATGCGCACTGTCATCTTTCCGACATGAAAGATTACTCCCCGTCCAAAAACGTCATCCCGGTCGCATCCGGCTATTCGCACAAAAGCAACCTGAAAACAGCGGAAATAGCAAAGAGGCTGGGCGTGCCGTTCTCGCTTGGGATAGCGCCACAGTCCGTGATAGGCAATGCGGACCTGGACGGCCTGGACTCCTGGCTCGATTTCATAAAGAAGGGCGGGCCGAACGCGATAGGTGAAATCGGCCTCGATTACCACTGGGCGAAAAACGACGAAGACGTAAAAAGGGAGGAGCTCGTTTTCGGGAAGATGCTGGACCTCGCGGGGGAAATGAACCTTCCGGTAGTGATACACGGCAGAAAGGCAACGCCGGACATCATAGACACGTTCAGGATGCGGAAATTTTCGCAGCCCATAATGATGCATTTCTTCGCCGGCAGCGTTTCCGAGGCGAAATGGGTCGTTGAACAGGGCGGCTTCATATCAACGCCTCCGCTCCACGCGAAGGAACGGAGGAACGCGATACACGAGGTGCCGCTGGAGAACCTGCTTGTTGAAACGGACGCGCCATATGTCGTAAGGACGCCGGAGCAGGTGAGGGACGCGGTCTCCTACATAGCCGAAATCAAAAGCCTCGATTTCGATGCCGTTGCGGAGCAGACCGCGAAAAACGCGCATAGGTTTTTTAACTTTTAACAGATTAATCCCTCCATCACGGTTTTGGGCAGGTGGCTTTCATGCTTGATTTCATAAACAGGGCGCTGAAGAAGGAGCAGAACGTCGCCCTTCTTGTCGATGGCCCGAATACGCTGAGAAAAGCCTTTCACCTGGACATACGGGAGATAAAGGAAGAGGTTTCAAAGTACGGCAGGATAAAAATCGCAAAAATCTACCTTGACCAGTATGCATCGGACAAGCTGATAGAGGCGATGATAAACCAGGGCTTCGACGTTGAGATAACTACGGGCGACGTGGACGTGACGATGGCCATAGAGGGCATGGAATATATGCTCGACCCGACCATAGACGTCCTCGCGTTCATGACGCGGGATACGGATTACAGGCCGGTGCTGGTGAAGGCGAAGGCGAAGGGAAAGAAAACCATAATAGTCGCGACAGACGTCGCATTCAGCGCCGCCCTGCGCAACACCGCGGACGTCGTGCTCATCTTCAAGGGGAAAGGAAATGTCGAGACGATACTGAACAAGTAATCGTTTTATAAAACCTATGAGTTCATGATTGAATCTGTTTTATTTTTTGAGGTGAAATAAATGGCGGAGAGAAGACCGTTTGATATCTTGAACAATGCATTGAACAACACCGTGATAGTCGGCATGAAGGGCGGATACGAGTTCCGCGGCGTGATGGCCGCATACGATGTCCACATGAACATTGTGCTTGAAAAGGCGGAGCAGCTGCAGGGTGGAGAAGTAAAGCGAGGAGTGGGCACCGTTCTTCTAAGGGGAGACTCGGTAACTTTCATTTCCCCATCGTGAATTCATTTATTTGAGTTTACTTCCTAGTGTTAGATAGGTATCGGGCCGGTAGATCAACGGTAGATCGTTCGCTTGGCGTGCGGAAGGCTGCGGGTTCAAATCCCGTCCGGTCCATTTTTTTGTTTAGCTTGGCGTGGGAAAAATGGAGAAAAAAATTCCGGCAGATGAATTTCAAAAGTTACTTTCGAATAAATCACGTCAGATAGTATGTACTACTCATGCAATTCAGAGAGCTAGAATGAGAAAAATAATCGGCGAAGATGAAACCGAAATAAAGAAATTCGAGACGGATATAAATGAAAAGCCGTCTATCGTTGTTGAACAGGATTCTTAGACTCCAGATGAAAGAAAATTCAAGCTGTATTATCGGTCATCAAAGGAAGGCGGTTTTATCACTTATGTTGTGTCGATTAATGAAGATATAACCCTCATAACTGCATACAGAACGAGTAGGACCCTGCAGAAGAATCTATATAAACATAGGAAGCAAAGGTGATATGATGAGAATTAAATATAACTACGAATTGGATGCTGACGCGGTTGTCATAGAGATAGACATGCAGAAATCAGACTACACCATAGAGTTAACCGAACATATTTTGGTGGATGTAACCAGTGATATGAAACTGGTCGGAATAGAGATATTGGATGCAAGCGTAGAACTTTCAAAACTGTTCAACAGGGCGGTAAGCAAGGATGAAATGAAGCAATTACTCTGCAAAATAAAACAGGAACCGAACGAATATCTCGTACAATTCCAGTCTCCTAAAAAGAATGAGAGCGCCAATTTGTTGATTCCGTTATACAGGAGTCCTCTGATTTCTTGAGCAATTCATCTGTAAATAAGTGGTCGAATGAATGTTCCGGAAGAAGACGACGAAGGAAAATATACCGATGAGTTCAAAAGTTCTTTAAGAAAATCCTTATCTGATATTAAAAATAAGCGCGTTTATTCCATGGAAGAAATAAAGAAAATACTATTCGATAGATAGCCGTTTTCCTCTCCACTCCGCCAGAAAATAGTTTAAATCAGCTTCCCAAGCGACACTTTCGTAACCACTATATTCTTCTTTACGGCGAGTTCGTAATAATCCGTGCCTTTTTCCGGCTTCCTGCTTTTCCCGCTCAGCCAGTAATAGGCGTTGCCATGCGGGTCCTCCCTTCTCTCTATGGTCGCATAGGTCCTTATCCACTGTCGTCTCTTCGGGAAAATTATTTTCGCTTTTGCAAGGTGCTTTTCGTCGGGGAAGTTCACTACGTAGAAATCTCCGCCCTTCAGCTTCGGCTTCAGGATCTTCCATACGCGGAGCACCGCTGCCTTCAGCTCTTCCCTTCCCCAATTCTCTTTTTTCTCCCAGCCGAGCCGGTGGTACGGCCGGTAAACGGAAAATGCTATCGCAGGCACCTTGTAGATCGCGGCCTTCCAGCATGCGCCTATCGTGCCCGAGCTTATCAGCGGGCTCATGCCGGAGTTGTCGCCCCAGTTTATGCCCGAGAAAATAACGTCAGGTTTCGGCAGCTCTTTGGAATGGATGGCGAAAAGGGTGCAGTCCGCTGGATTGCCGTTCAGGGTGTAAATTCTTTTTTTGACGTTGTTGAGCCTCAGCGGCTTGTGGAGGGTGAGCGCTACGGATACCGCGCTTCTCTGCCTGTCGGGCAGCACGGCATATGCGTTTCCGATTTCTTCCGCGGCACTGAGGAGTATCTCCACTCCCTCGGTATATCCGTCATCATCTGTTATAGCGATATTCATCGAATCTTCTCCATCACGGTGAAAGCCTCATCCTGTCGCGCGGGAACAGCATCGCCTCGCGGATGTTGCTCTGGTTGCAGAGCTTCATGGCAAGCCTCTCAAGCCCGATGCTCCATCCGGCATGCGGAGGCGCCCCCATCCTGAACGCATCCAGATAGAATTCGAAATTCGCGGGATTCATGCCGCGCTTTTTCAGCTGCCTTTCAAGAATATCGACAAGGTGGATGCGCTTCGCGCCGCTCGCTATCTCAAGCCCGCGGTAAACGAGGTCGAATGCGTGGCACAGCTCCTCGTTCTTCTCGTCCGGCATGGAATAGAACGCCCTGACGCTCGTCGGCCAGTCGTAGATGAAATAAAGCTCCTCGCCCAGGATGTCGTAGATTTTCTTTTCGGCCTCCTTGGAGAAATCCTCCCCGAATTTCATTCCGAATTTCTCGGAATTGAGCCTGTCGACCAGCTTGGTGTAAGTGTGGCGGGGGATTTTTTTCGGGATTTTTATCTCGGTTTCGAACGTTTTCATTTCGCCGCCGAACTCCTTTTTGGCTTTTTCAAGCATGTGCTGCGTTACGCTCTCAAGGATGTCCATGACGTCCAGGTGGTCCGCGAACCCCATCTCTATGTCCATCTGCGTTATCTCGTTGAGGTGCGTTGTCGTGCTGTGTTTTTCCGCACGGAAGACCGGCATGGTTATCATCACGCGGTCCAGCCCGCCTATGACGGCCAGCTGCTTGTAGAGCTGCGGCGATTGCACGAGGTATGCCTGGGTTTCGAAATACTGCACCGGGAATACTTCCGTTCCCCCTTCGGTCGCAGCGCCCGTTATCGCGGAAGGCTGTATCTCCACGAACCCTTTCGAAACGAGGTGCTCCCTGAAAGAGGTTATCAGCGAGGATTTTATCCTGAATATGAGGCCGACCTCCCTTTTCCTGAGGTCTATGTACCGGTAATCCAGCCGCGTGTCCAGTTCCGAAGGAACATGGCCGGTCGGGTCCACCGGAAGTTTCCTGTCCACCCTGTTGAGGAGCCTGAAGCCGTTCGGCACCATCTCGACACCGTCCGGCGCAATCTTGTTCTCCCGTATCTCCCCCTCGAAAGCTACGACCTCCTCCTTGTTCACGCTGACGGATTCCAGGAGGCTGTCCTCCACCACGCCCTTCTTCATCGTGACCTGCAGTATGCCCGTGGCGTCGCGCACGTGCACGAATTTCAGCTTCCCAAGGTCGCGGACGTCATGCACCCATCCCGCGATGCCGACCTTCGAACCTATCTTCTTTTTCGCTTCTGAAATGTAATGGGTCCTGTCCATTGGAAATCACCGATTAGGTTGTTATGATAATATACCGAATATTACCTAATGCAACATTTTTATAACTAACAGGACTATATTTTTGCGGTTAACATGGGTCTGATACTGCCCTTACTAGTAATAGCACTTCCGCAGGCAGCGGGAGGGATGATCGCGGGTTCGCTGATGTTCGCAGTCATAATCACCGCGCTTTTCTTTCTCGTCGCGTATTTTTTCCAGAGCCCCCAGCTGACCGCGGTCGCGCACGAGGAATTCGCGGCATTGATATTCAGCGCCATAATCATCCTGGTATGGATAAGCGGCGACGCGTTTTTCAACGGGATAACGAACGGGCTGGTCGGCGGTTCAGCCATGTTCGGCACGACGGCGCCGACCGGGTTTTCGACGACCCATGTGGACCTCGCAATCCATGCGACCGAGGTTTTCAGGAGCAAGGCGCAGGGCCTTTACGTGAATCTCTATCTCTATGAGATCCTCATCGGCTTCCTCTCGACGATCAGCTTCCCGTTCGGTGCGCTTTTCAGCGGGCCGGCGATAGTTTCGTTCTCCCTGATGCCGTTCATATCCCTGGGCATGCTGAGCAACGTGCATACGTCCGTGGTCGAGACCCTCGGCCTTCTCGTCGCGGCCATATGGGTGAAGGAATTCATACTTATTTTCTGCAGGGACATACTACCGCTCATACTGCTGCCCCTCGGCCTTGTGATGAGGGCATTCCCCTTCTCGCGGACGACCGGCTCGAGCATAATCGCGGTATGCTTTGTCGGCTTTTTCGTCTTTCCGGTAGCGGTTCTGTTCTCGTACTACATGATATTCGACCTTTACCAGCCTTCGGAGCCGCCTCCGGTGCCTTCGATGGTTTCGGTTTTCAAAACATCCATGACGCAGGACGACGCAAATGCCATGCTGGATGAGGCAAAGGCGGAAAGCAAGCAGAGGGAGAACCTTTTCGATGACAGCCCCATCGCGGAGCGGGCGGCAACCGGAAATCCGGACTGCGCAGGCCATGAGCTCCTGTGCAGCGCGGAGAACGTAGCAAAGGGAGCGTGGAATTTTGCAAAGCAATTTGTAAGCACGCTAAAGAACATCTGGACCTTCATGCTGGGGTTCACCGGAGACTTCCATTCGGTGCTCGGGACCGACGCGCTATTGCCTTCGGGAATGGCTTCCGGGCTTTACTATTTCATAATCAGGGAGGTATCGCATGTGGCGCAGTTCATGGTCGCCATAGTGCTGACTTCGCTGATGGAGATAATAATCACGATAACCATGTACAGGAACATCGCCTGGATAATAGGAGGCGAGATGGAGCTCGCTGGAATAACGAAGATAATGTAGGTGAAGAATGTGGCGAATGCGATAACGGGCAAAAAGGCAACAGTTGCGGTTTTCTCCATCCTGCTACTGATATCGCTCTCCTTCTCCCAGTATTCCACAACGCCGACGGAGCCCAAGAAGGCGATAACGGACCTCTTCTACTCTGTCCAGGCAGTCCTCATCATGCTGATGGTCACATTCGTGATAATCGCCGCCGGCGGCTATCTCTTCGGCCAGATGTTCGGAGCCGAGATGCGGGCGAAGATAC
>JACCLJ010000071.1 GCA_013425425.1 Microcaldota archaeon | reverse complement strand
TGCGGCGCTGTGCCGCCCGATATGATCTGCAGAGCCTCGATGCACGGTTACGTTACCGATAGCGTAAACGGCAATGGACTGGTGAACAGGTTTGTATATATCGTGTTCAAGTCGGCGATGTGGGGCTCGGATGACGGGGGGGCTGATGGCGTACATACACAATCACACGGGGTATACTATACATATTGGAGACCTGGTTATTGGGATGATTCTCTCTATTATGTTAAGGCCGAGTTCCTTGGTGATGCGTGGTATAACTCAGCGCAGACCGAATGGGTCTATGCCAAGTTGAAGTGACTCGTAATAATCGTAACTGAATGAGCAATGGTTGCAGCCATTTTAGCCGCATGCAGCTTTTGCTTCATCGTTTTGTCCACTGTTCTTAGCAAATGATCGAAGCGCATCTAACACTGTTCAAAATCGCAACCGTTACAGATGAAGAAGATCACCTACAGAGGGAAAGTGCTCATCGCATATCCGCCTTGTCGCGTGCCGCACGTCCGTGTTCGACGTGAAAGCCACGTCACACCAACCGTCGTACGTTAAAACGATTCGCCATGTCCTACGTTGGTAGAGCTCTTGACAAACGGCAAATAATCAAAATTCTAATCAATTTATAAAAATATATCAATAAAAATATCTGAAACAAAAACGGTGAAAAGACCATATTCACACATGTTCAGCTGATCCTCACCACACAACTGCATGCCCCAGCCAAGGCACGCATATGGTTCACTTTTGGTATACTTTTGGTATACTTTTAGTATACTTGTGGTGCATTTTTGGTGCACTTTTTTGCTCGCGACGTATTACGCCAATTACCCGTTGGTGCGTAAGTCACGCACTCGTTCGTGCACAGGCATCATTTCGCATTTTCTCTAACCGTGCAAACGCATCCGCAATTGTTCTCACTGCTGGTACCGGTAACGGCAACGGATGATACCAATACCAACGCGTTCTTCAGACCGATACGAGAGTCCCGCCTTGAAAACGTCAACGTTCGTTTCATGCGACACAGCGTTTTGGCATCGACTCCCGGACGTGGGCTTAGAGCGCGGTTGCGCCAATAATTCCCCGTGAAAAAAGGTATATGCCGACTAAAAAGAACACGGCACGACCTGCTGCCACATTGTAAGGAAAGGCAGCAGCATCTTGAATGATGCCGAAAGCCCGTAGCCGAGTATTATGATTTTTTTCCTCTTGCCTACCTTGTCGGAGTAGAAACCGGAGATTACGGAGGCTATGCCGATTATCGATTCGCTGAGGCTCTCCATAAGCCCGACTACGAATACCGGGGCCCCGAGTATGGTCGTAAGAAAAAAAGGCAGGAGGGGGAATATCGCTTCGCTGCTACTGTCAACGAGAAAACTGGAGATGCTCAGTATCTTGGTATTTCTGCTGAGGTGCTCGTTTTCGTCCTTTTTCATTTATACCGGAAGATAGATGGACATAGGAATTAATTTAAATCTGCATTTCCCTGACATCACCAAGCGTGATGGTTATGATTCCCGGACCGGAAAAGGACAATACTATATTTATAATATTGGGCTTGGCTGCAATCGCGATAATAGCCATAGGCGCGTACATATATCTCAAACCTGCTCCTCAAAGCGAGGAGAACCCGTGGGTGAGCGGAGGGGAAGAGGCGCTCAGCCCTAACGCAACCGCAATAATCGTGCTATCCGAAAAATGCACCGATTGCGATTCGGCTGCGAGGCTGGTCGAGAAGATCCGGCAGGATTCCGCAAATCTGGGCACGAATATAGTGGATATCCAGACGGCATACGATTCTTCGGAAGATGGAAGGATGCTCATCATAAGGTATAACATAACGGAGCTTCCGGCGCTGATACTGAAAAAAGAAGGGCAGTGGGACGGCAGGCTCCTTTCCATGTGGGTTGACGGCATCGGAAGCGTGGAGGACGACGGCTCGCTCCTTTACCGCGAAGTCGCCCCGCCCTACGTCATTGTCGAAAGCGGTGAAACGATAGGGATGGTAGAGGCGGTTGAGATAGTCCCTGAAAGCTGCGAAGGCTGCTTCGATTCGGGCGCGTTCCTCGATTCCCTTGAAGGCTATCCGGATTACGTCCATTTTACGGAAGTGACCCGATTCAACGAGAGCAATCCCGGCGCCCGGGCGCTCATAGAAAAATACAACATAACCAAGCTGCCGGTGGTTATCCTGAACCCGGGGATAGGTGCATACAAGGTATCGCAGCAGCTGCAATCGGTAGGCAGCCAGGAGGATGACGGTTGGCTTGTGCTGCGTGAAATACCGCCGCCGTATTATGATGTCGCCTCCGCAACCGTGCGCGGAAGGGTTGAAATAATCCTGTTGAAGGACGGCTCATGCCCGGATTGCTATGATGCGGCTGCGTTCAGCGACGATTTGGCAAACATATTCGGGATGCAGATAACCAACAGGACCGAATACGACGTTTCCTCTCCGGAAGGCAGGGCATTGATATCCAGATATGCGATAACCGCGGCGCCTACATTCCTGGTTTCTGGCGAAGCATCGGCCTACAGGGGATTCGGCGACTTCTGGTTTGCAAAAGACAACACGAAAGAAAGCGACGGCTGGTATGTTTTCAGGGACGTGAATTATATCGGGGTCGTCTACAAAAACATCAACGAAAGCGGAACCGGCTGAACCTAACGCCGCTCGACGATTTTCTGCCTTGGTAGTGCTCCATCCTTTCCTCTTCTTGCGTTCAATTCCCGGAGCTTATCTGCATAATCTTCTCTCATGATGCCGAGGTCGTGCCCGAACCGCACCTGTTTGGCCAACAGATACGGGAGATTGTGGGAATTCACGCTGCCTTTTATCGGAATGCGTTCTACGGCAATGCCCCTTTCCTCAAGCGTGCTTATTTTCTTCGGATGGTTTGTGAGCAGCCTCACCGAGGATATTTCGAACTGTTCCAGGATGTCCGCCGCCACTCCGAAGTTCCTTTCATCAGCTGAAAAACCCAGCGCCATGGTTGCGTCCACCGTATCGTATCCTTCGGCTTCCAGCCCGTATGCCTTTATCTTGTTCCCAAGGCCGATTCCGCGCCCTTCCTGGTCGAGATATAACAGCATCCCGCCCTCCTCCGATATCATACTTCTTGCAATCTCAAGCTGCTCCCTGCAATCGCATTTGAGAGACCCGAAAACCTCGCCGGTCAGGCATTTTGAATGGATTCGCACGAGCAGCGGTTCCCTCCCGCCAGGCTTGACAAGAACCGCATGCTCCAGCGGCCCTTCCCTGAATACGTATATGTCGAATTCCCCTTCGTTTGTCGGCAGTTTCGCCTTTGAATAAAGCTCAATCATTCCTAAGCACCCTTGAAAGCCCCATCGCCGCTTTTACCGCACGCTCCGCGTATTCCCCTGCCCGCTCCTCGGCGGCGTCCCAGTCCGCATCATGCCCGATTATGCCGAAGCCTACCGGTTTCCGGTATTCCAGCGAAAGTTCGCTCAGGCGGTTTGCCACCGTCTTCACTATCACTTCATCGTGCGCCGTTTCTCCCTTCACGACCGCGCCGAGCACCGCTATGCAGTCCACGTTTTTGTCCATAAGGAGCTTTTTCGCTGCAAGCGGAATCTCGAATGCGCCGCTTACGGAGAGGGTGCTTACGATTTCCGCATCCTGCTCTCCCGCGGCTTCCCTTGCCGCATCAAGCATCAAATCCGTTATTTCTCCGTTGAATTCCGAAACGACGAATGCGATGTGCGCTTTCCTTTCTTCCAGCGAAACCGGCCCTTCATCCCCCTTGCCCTGCCTCACTCCCTTGCCGGCGGATTCCACAAGTTTTTCCGGATCCGTCACAAGCAGCACCGCGTTGTGCGCATGCTTGCGGGTGCGGTTCCCGCATATTTCATAAAATTCTTTTTCGCTCCATGCCTCGTTCTCATGAACGAAAACCTCGATTATGTGCTTTCCCGTAAGCAGCTTTGCCTGCTGTATGCCGAGTGATGCCTCGTGCGCGCATACCGCATCCACCGGCGCGCCACCGACCATCCCGAGCGCAATGCAGGAATCACATCCTCCATCCAGCAGTTTCTTGCATTCCACCGGAAGGTCTTTCACACCAGGCACGGTGCGGCGGACTATTTCGACTTCCGGATAGTGGCTCCGCACTTCTTCCATCGCCATGCTTCCCATGTCCACCCTTGCGAACATCGTGTCAACGATTCCCAGCCTCATAAATCTCAACCCCTTCGACAAAAACAAACCCGTGCCTTTCGGCATAAACCCGTGCGTCCTTTTTGGAAAGCGCCTTTCCGCTGCCGAGCATTTCGCACAGCACCATCGTGCCGGGCATGCCAGCGCGTTCCGCAAGCTCAAGCGCAAGCTCGGTATGCCCCCTCCTGTTCTTCAATCCCCGCCCGATGAGAAGGAAAACGTGGCCGGGCGAATAAAAATTTTCCAAAAATAATTTTTCTGTCCCATCCGCTCCGGCAACGGTTGCCATCTCCCGTATCGTCAGCGCCCTGTCTTTATCCGTTATTCCGGTATAGACTTTTTTGTGATTCACGGAAATGGAAAACGCGGGCTCGTCCCCGTATGCCGTTTTTTTGCATACCATCGCGCCGTGCCCCGTCTTCCTTAGGATATCGGTATAGAATTCAAGCCCGATGCTTTCCGCCTCCCTTTTGCCCAGCGCAAGGCATATTAGCCCGCCGGCGTCCCTTCTGAGCCGTTCTATCTTTTCAGGGGTTGCGAAGCCCGCGTGGAAGATGAGGTCCGCCTCCCCCTCCCGCTCTTCTCCGTCATAGACTAGTATGAAATTTCCCTTGCGGAGCTCTCCGGCTGCCCTCTCAAGATTGTCCATGACAGGTATCCGCAGATTACATATTTATTGGTAACTACCAGAAAATTGGTAATTATTTTCCGGGAGAGCAGAGCGAAAGCGTTATCGCCTCCGCATTCCCGTCGACAATCGCAACGCGGCTTATGGAAGATATCTCCCTGCCGCATGAGACGGACCTGCAGGATGTCGCCTTTATGCCGCCAAGATACGCGCAGACGCCGGCCTTATCGTATATTTCGCCCAGGTGCCCTTCCGCCTTATCCCGCTGCGCCGAATCCGCGCTGAAGCTGAAATCCCTGAAATCGCCCTGGAGGTAAAGCACCCTCCACGCGTCGTTTGCGAGCTGGTATCTGTAAAGTGAATCGTCCACGCCGCCGTAGTCTTCAAGCTGCAGGAGGAGATATGATGAAAAGACCATGAAAACCGTGAATGAGATTAACGCCTCGAGTGTCTGCATTTCAACCACAAACGAACAGCCGGTCTATTTCCCGCGTAACGCGGTTAACGACAATCCTGTAGATGCACGTGCCGGCATCTGCCGGCGGACGGCCCTCGCTTTCAAGGCCGATGAAAATATTTTCCATGCCGGCTGGAGGGCCGAGCTGCGCACCGAGGCCGTTAAGCTGCGCCGGCTCTATCAGATTCGGATAAACCGCATCCCCTTCGCCGTAGGCGCCCGCATCCTTTACCACGTAATCCGCTATGACCGTGAGCATGTTGAATTTCTCCTGCGCGCCGGTTTTCTCGACCGAATCGTAAAGGATGTAGCGCATCGTGTTCAGAAGGAAGACAGTGAGAAGGAGGATTGGGATAAGGCTGAACATTGCATCGAATGAGGCGAAGCCCTTATACCGGCTCTTTTGCATTCTGCATCACACATCCTCTGAAAAATCCGGGGAATTCCTGCTCGTTCTGCCCGCACCTGAGTTTGACCCTCCCGTATTCCATGAGAACGGCGCAGCCGCTTGCGGACGGCGCGAGGGCAACGGTTTTTCCTCCGCTGTTGCAGTATATCTGCATTCCCACAAGCCAGTCCTCAAGCCCCTGTTTCTTCTTTATCATGTCGGATTGGCCGCTGAAATCCCGGTGCGCCGCTGCAATGGGCTGGAATATCATGAGTATCGCAATCATCGTGACAAGGAACATCATCATGAATTCAAGGGTAGCTTGCGCCCGCATCTGCATCCACCTTTATCCTGGGCATGTCAACGGTTACGCCGACTGCCGCGTTATTCTCCGAAGCCGCTTTTATGGAGATCGAAGAGAGGTCCACGCCTGAAAGCCGCCATCCTGAAGGGCTCGCCGAATCAGGTTCTACGTGCGCCTGCGCTGAATCCGCACCAAACTGCACCTCCACATCCACGCCATCAAAATCCGCACCCGCGATAACCAGCTGCATCTTCGCGATTGCCGCAAGCCCGGCCGCGTTTTCCGCGTCCCTGCTGCTGAAGCAATGCGCCGCATCTCCGGCGAGGCATGCCGCTTCATTATGCGTCGCGGCATAGGCATCAAAGCCGCCTGCCGCACCCTGCCTTGCCGCCTCGATAAGGACCTCCTTCACGTTCATCTGGGTGCGGTAAAATTTTTCAGCCGTTATTGCCGCGGACAGGTTATGGCTTTTGGAACTGAGGTTGAGTTCGGCTAGGGAAATAAGAAGCGCAAACGCTGCGAAAACTATCAGAAAGGCGAAGTAACCCCTCAAAAACAACTACCTTCATTTCACTTTTATCGCGTAGGTGCCCACAACGTTTATCTCGGCAAGTTTCGCTATTTCCGAGCGTTCGGGCTCCAGAACGATTATCATGCCGGAAAGCTTCTCCGAAAGCTCGCCGCCGCATTTGGGGCAGACCTTTTCTCCGGTATAAACGACTAACCTGCAGTTCTTGCATGCTTTCATAATCATCCCCCCGCCTTCGCGGCTTTCTCCTTCTTCTCTTTTTTCTCGGGCTTCTCCTCCTTCTCAAGCCATTCGTCCTTGCCGAGCCCGTCGGGCCTCATGGTAAGGCCGATCTTCGTATCGGTCGTTGAGGGCTTCAGGCTTACTGTCGAAACCTTCACCAGTATGGAGTCGCCTTTTTTCAGGCTTTTTTTCGCCGCGCGGGAAGTAAGCGATTTCGATTTCTTATCATAGTAGTATTTGTCCCGTCCTATCTGCGAGATGTGCACCAGTCCCTGGAACGGCCCTATGGACGCGAACGCCCCGAATTCCACGACTTCCTTTATCTCCGCCTTGTAAACCTCGTTTACGTACGGCATAAAGGTCAATGCGTCGAATTGAACCGTGTAGTACGCGCCCGCATCTCCAGGTATGACAATGCCTTCGCTTGCTATGGATGCATCGTCTATGGAGAGTATTATGCCCAGTTCCTTGAAAATCCGCCTCTCGTATTTCTCTCTCAGAATCCTGAGCACTGCGTCCTCTATCTTGCTTCCGAACATCGCGGGCGGAATCCGCACCCTGTCTTCCATCTTGTTTGTATAATACATAAAATTGGCCTCCGTCGTTCGCCCCCCGCACTCGCGGAAGGAGAGTCTAGCTAAGCGATTAACCGCTTGGCAGGATTATTTGCTTCAGAGGGTTTTTTAAGGGTTGATACTGATTAAAAATCCTTATATATTTAACAATTGTTAAATAGTTGGAATGATGGACGGAATGGCGGTGTTCAATATGGCAGGAAAGATAAAATGCGCCGTTGTTGGCGTGGGCAATTGCTTTGCAGGCCTGGTGCAGGGGATAGAATACTACAGGAAGCATCCGGAGAAGAAGGTAGCCGGAATAATGCACGAGAACATGGGCGGGTATACCGTATACGACATTGATTTCGTCGCCGCTTTTGATGTTGGTGAGAACAAAATCGGCAAAACGCTTAGTGAGGCGCTTTATGCTTATCCGAATATGGTGAGCTGGATACCGAAGAACGAGATGCCTAAAAGCAATGTAATCGTGAAGGAAGGCCCGACCCTTGACGGCGTAGGAATATGGGTCCAGAACAGGGTGAAGCCGGTGAAAACCGGGAAGAGCACCGGGCAGTTGCGGGAAGAGATAATCAGGGAAATAAAGGATAAAGGAGTCCAGGTGATTGTCAGTTATCTTCCGGTCGGCTCGCAGAAAGCAACCGAATTCTGGGCGCAGGTTGCGATAGACACGAGATGCGGATTTGTAAATAATATGCCAGTTTTCATAGCAAGCACTCCTGAATGGGAAAAGAAATTCAGGGATGCGGGCGTGCCGATTGTCGGTGACGACATCAAGAGCCAGGTCGGAGCCACCATAGTGCACCGGTGCCTTGCAAAGCTCTGCGATGACCGCGGCACGATAATCGAAAAAACATACCAGATAAACGTGGGCGGAAACACGGATTTTCTCAACATGAAAGAGCAGGAAAGGCTGGAGAGCAAGAAGATTTCAAAGACGGAATCGGTCCAGTCGCAGTTGACGCATCGCCTTCCGGATGACAAGATTTACGTCGGCCCTTCGGATTTCATCCCATTCCTTGGGAACACGAAACTGATGTTCATGCGCATAGAAGGCCGCATGTGGGCGGACATCCCGTATAACATGGAAGTAAGGCTTGAGGTGGATGACAAGGCGAATTCCGCCGGGATTGTCGTCGATGCGGTCCGTGCCTGCAAGCTTGCGCTCGACAGGAAACTGGGCGGTGCGATTATTCCCGCTTCTGCTTATCTCATGAAGCATCCGCCGGTTCAGATGCGCGATTCCGAAGCAAGGGAAAGACTGGAAGAGTTCATAAAAGGGAAATAAAAAAAATAAAAAACGAAAAATCCGCGATTCAGAAGGATGGGATCATAGGCGGCCTTTCATCCGTAAGGGTGTAAAGGTATGCGTGGAATTGTGTCACCCAAACGATGTAGCTGTGGATGAACTTGTTCAACGTATCTATCCTTTTGCCGAGGATGAGTATCACGAGCCACTCAATCGGGTAGAGGATGCACATCACTATCCCGCCCGCTATCATGGCGACAATCATGTACAGGAAAGTGTACACGATCCTCACCAGCAGCTCCATCCTTGATGCCTTTTCCACAAAGGGAACTTTTATGTCTACTCCTTTCATTTCAAATCACCTCAATTTTTGCATTTGGATTTAACATTCAATATTCATCTTTTTGAAAGATATATAAGCGCCTCTGTAATCAGCCTCACCCCTATCCCGCTTGCCCCTTTTTCGATATACGGATGGGAATTCGTTATGTTTGCAACTCCGGCGATATCAAGATGGACCCATTTCGCATCGCCGATGAATTCCTTGAGGAAGACGGCACCGGTTATCGAGCCCGCTTCGCCCGTGTCGCTTATGTTCTTTATGTCGGCAACGTCGGATTTCATCATCTCGCTGTATTCCTTCCACATCGGGAAGCGCCACACCCTTTCGTATGTCCTCTTCCCGGATTCCTCGAGAATCTTCGCAAGTTCGTCATCGGTTGAAAACAATCCTATGGCATGCCTTCCGAGCGCGACTATCACCGCGCCGGTGAGCGTTGCTATGTCTATTATCGCTTTCGGGTTTTTCTCTGCAATATAGGCGAGTGCATCCGCAAGGACAAGCCTTCCTTCCGCATCGGTATTCAGCACCTCTATCGTCTTTCCGCCGTATGCCTTGATTACGTCGCCGGGCTTCTGCGCCTTTCCGTCGGGCATGTTTTCCGTGAGCGCGAGCGCGGCGATGATACGTATCGGGAGGTTCAGCTTCGTTGCCGCCTTGAGCACGCCCAATGCGACAAGCGCGCCGCTCTTGTCATATTTCATCTCATGCATCTTGGCCGAAGGTTTGAGCGATATCCCTCCGGAATCGAAAGTTATGCCTTTGCCGACGATGCCATAGAGCGGAAGGTTCTTCCTGTCGCGGTTGTATTCAAGGATAACGAGCCGGGGCGGCTCCCCGCTGCCCCTCGCCACGCCGAGCAGGGCATTCATCCCTTTTTTCCTCAGCGCGTTTTCGTCGAATACGGTTATCGAAACTCCTTTGCTTTCCTTCGCAAGCCTTCGCGCAGCCTCCTCGACCTTTCTCGGAGTCATTATGTTCGCCGGATACTCGTCCAGTTCACGAACGTAGTTCTGCGCGTCCGCAAGCACGGTTCCGGTTGCAATCCCGTCATCCACGGATTTGTCCGAAGAAACCAGGCTCAGCTGCTTCACGTCGAAATATTCCTCCTTTTTCGTTTTCAGCTCCATGAATTTGTAATTCGAAAGGATTGCGCCCTCGGCGATGAACTGCGCTGCAAGGCGCGGGCTTATCCCGGCAAGTGCATGCGGGACGTGCACGGAAAGTTCGGCGCATTTCAGCGATTTGCAGCAGTGCACCGCGATAGCCGCCGCCCTTCTTATGTAATCCGGCTCGAACTCCTTCCTCTCGCCCAGGCCGACGAGGAACACCCTCCTGAATTTCATCTTTCCGAGCGTTGTGGCGTCGTATGACGTTCCAAGCTTGCCGTCAAACTCGGATTCCGGTATCTTTCCGGTCACCTTCAGGACGTCCTCCGGAATCTTGTCCTCCTTGAGCAGAAAATAAGCGACAACGCCCCCATCTGAATATCCCGGTTTTTCCAAGTTCACTTTCAAGCAAATCACCTCAATTATCAGGATT
>JACCLJ010000069.1 GCA_013425425.1 Microcaldota archaeon | reverse complement strand
CAAAAGCAAGGGAAGAAAAATCGACGAGGAAGTTGCGAAACGGCTCACAGCGGCGGGTTTCGCCAGGATAAAATACGACGCGAAGCTCCAGGGCCTGTTTTTCAGGAAACTTCAAGCTCCTTCCCGGTAAGCATCCTGTAAGTCCGCAGGTATCTTTCGGAAGTCTTCTGCACCACGTCATGCGGCAGGGGCGGAGGAGGAGGCTGCTTGTTCCAGTTGGTTTTCTCAAGATAATCCCTGGCAAACTGCTTGTCAAGGCTGAGAAGCCTCCCTTTGTCATACTCCTCCTTCAGCCAGTACCTGCTGGAATCCGGCGTCATCGCCTCATCTATAAGGATTATCTTCCCGTCGGAGCCATAGCCGAACTCGAATTTCGTGTCTGCCAGGACAAGCCCCTTTCCAAGCGCATAATCCCTGCCGAACTTGTAAAGCTCTACGGCTTTCTTTTTTACGGATTCGGCCGCATCCCCGCCCACAATCCCGGCTGCCTTTTCGAACGATATGTTCTCATCATGGCCGGTTTCCGCTTTCGTAGAGGGCGTGAATATGGGTTCCTTCAGCCTGCTTCCGTCATGCAAGCCGCTTTCGAGGGCTATGCCACATACAGAGCCCGTCTTCTGGTATTCCTTCAAAGCGCTGCCGGTAAGATAGCCGCGCACGACGCATTCTATCCTGAGAGGCGTTGCGTTTTTCACGATCATGCTCCTCCCTCTCAGGTATGCCGGAAGGTTTTGGGGGATGTTTGTTGAAATGAAATGGTTGTCTATTATCTTTTCGGTTTTTTTGAACCAGAATGCCGAGAGCATGTTGAGCACGCTTCCCTTGTGCGGTATGCCTTCGTTAAAAACAACATCGAATGCGCTCAGCCTGTCCGTGGAAACCATAAGCAGGTTGTCCCCCAGCCTGTAGGTGTCCCTCACCTTCCCTTTTTTTACGAGAGGAAGAGGCAGGGATGTTTCTGTCACGACTTCCATACTATCCGCCTCCTATGCAGTTTGAATGATACTATTTCGCTACCTATAAATACCTTTTGCTTTAGATAAATAAATACTGTTTCTAACTTAGGTGGAACTATGGGTGAAGAAGAAAAAAGGGACAGGATTCCGTCGCTCGTTTCCGATGTTCCGAAAGCGATTTCAGCCGTGGAGGGCAGCACAACCGCCATCCAGAACGTTGGCGGAGAAGCGCCCAAAGCTGAAGGCAGAATCCCCCCGCCGGCCGTTTCGGTCAGCCCAAGCCACCCTGAGAAGAAAATGCCAAGCGACGACGAAGAGATACTCAAGTTCCTCAAGGAAACGGAGCAGAAAATAATCGTAGTAGGCACCGGCGGAAGCGGAACAAACACCCTGGACCGCCTTTTCGAGATGGGGACATATGGCGTAACGACCATTGGAGCGAATACCGATGCCAGGCATCTCCTGAAGATACGTGCCAACAAGAAAATACTGCTGGGAAAGAAGATCAGCGGCGGAAGGGGCGCAGGCTCCAATCCTCTCGTAGGGGAGGAGGCCGCAAAGGAATCCCTCGAAGAGATAAAGCATGTGCTGACGGGAGCATCGATGGTTTTCGTCACGTGCGGCCTCGGCGGCGGCACCGGGACCGGAAGCGCACCTGTAATAGCCCAGGCCGCAAGAACCGCCGGAGCCCTTACGGTTGCCGTGGTGACGCTGCCTTTTGCTTCGGAAGGAAGGGTGCGCATGGAAAACGCGCTTCAGGGCCTTGACAAGCTCAGGAAAAGCGTCGATACCCTCATAGTCATAAAAAACGACAAGCTTCTAAATCTCGTACCGAACCTCCCGCTTAACACCGCATTCAAGGTCTGTGACGAGGTCCTTGCCGGTTCCGTAAAAGGCATAGCCGAACTCGTGACCAAGGCGGGACTGATGAACGTTGATTTCGCCGACCTCAGGACCATACTTAACAACGGCGGCTATGCGGCGATAGGCCTGGGTGAAGCTTCCATAGATGCGAAGCACGACGAGCGCGCGCGCATAGCGGTGGAAACCGCGCTTACGTCCCCGCTGCTTGATGCGGATATCAGCGGCTCCTCAAGAGCACTTATAAATGTTATAGGCGGAGAGGACATGACTCTCAAGGAGGCAGAATACGTAGTGGCCGAAACCTCCAAGAGGATAAGCGGCAGCGCCCACATAATATGGGGGGCGCGCATAGAAGAGAACATGAAACGCTCTTCGATGCGCATTCTCGTGGTGCTTGCCGGAGTGAAATTCCCGCAATACAAGCTTCCGACCGAAACGAGCGGCGACGTAGAGGAACTTGACCTTGACATAATAGGGTGATGCTTTGGAAATTGTCGAACTCATCAGAAGATGCATACGCATACTTCACATAGCAAGAAAGCCGACGACGGCTGAATATGAGAAGGTGGCCAAGGTGGCTGCGGCGGGCATGGCGGTATTCGGGATTATAGGCCTCGTGATTTCGCTGGTGTTCGGTCTTTTCGAATAAAGGTGGCATTAATGATATATACAATCCGCGTTACTTCCGGACAGGAAAAGATAATCGCCCAGATGCTCGAGAAAAAATCCAGGGCGGAAAAGCTCGACGTTTATTCTGTGGTGTACATCGAGAACATAAAGGGCTATCTCTTTGTCGAAGTGCCGGACAAGAACGTCCTTGCGAAGCTGATACAGAAGGTAAGGCACGTGAAAGGATTCCTCAAGACCCCGGTCAAGCTGGAGGAGATACAGAAGCTCATTGCGCTTACAAAGCAGCCGACCATGGTAGTGGAGGCCGGCGACATGGTGGAAATGTCTTCCGGTCCTTTCAAGGGAGAGCGCGCAAAGGTCATAAAGGTTGATGAGCCGCGCGACGAGGTCACGGTCGAGCTTGTGGAGGTCGCGGTTCCGATTCCGATAACCGTGAAGAGCAAGATGGTGAAGATGTTCCAGAAGGCGTCGGAAAGGGAAGAATAAAATTGCGGCAGAGCGAATGGGCTCCATTCGCTTGTCCATTGAAACCGCGTTTCAATGCGGCCGCCGGGATTTGAACCCGGGTTACTGGCTTGGGAAGCCAGAATCCTAACCATTGTCCAGTTTCCTAGACTACGGCCGCTTCTCTGATATTTTTAGTGTTTATAAGTTTATAAATTTTAGCTGTTTAATAATCCCATGTTGGACCAATTAATATTATTCATACAGGGCATCCTGGCCGGCTACGGGATTGAAATAAAAGAAGGCAGCATAATCGCATTTATTTTATTGCTGGTCGGCCTTACGGCCGTCTTCCAGCTCCTTCTCATGATTCTGCTGCGCATTGCGCGGTTCGCAGCCGGAAAAACAAATACGACGCTGGATGACGAGATACTCCATGTGGTTTCGGCATATCTCCCCCTGATAGCCCTCATCACATCATTTTACATTTCAATGGCCATCGTTTATCCCAGCCTGAAACTGGGCAACTTCACGGAACTGCAGATTTACCTGATGCTGATGCTCGCGGTTTTTGCATTCCTCATCACGGGCATCATGGACATCCTGCTCGTATGGTACGGGACCAGCATCCAGCCTGCAAAAAGGAAGCAGCTCGACAAGAGGCAGACCTTCCCGTTTGTCCGAAACATCATCAAGATAACGTTATTCATAATTTTCGGCATTTTCATACTGCAGCTAGCCGGTTTCGATACCACCGCGCTCATAACCGGCCTTGGCATAGGCGGCCTTGCGGTTGCGCTCGCACTGCAGGATACGCTCGGAAACTTCTTTGCAGGCATCCATATCCTTCTCGACAAGCCCTTCAAGGAGGGCGATTACATCGTTCTGGAAGGCGGGCAGGAGGGGACGATAGACCGCATCGGCTGGAGAACAACCAAACTGCTGACGCTGAGCAGTGATGAGATAATCGTGCCGAATTCGAAACTTGCGAGCTCAATCGTGAAGAACCACTCGACGCCGCATGAGGAAACCGGGGTTCACTACGACATAGGCGTTTCATACGATTCGGATGTCGAAAAAGTTATCGAAACGCTGAAGGGGGCGATAAAAAACGCCGAACGCAGCAATGAAAATCTCGTAAAAGATTCCGGATGGGCGAGACTGGAGAAATACGGCGACTATGCGCTTGTTTTCAGGTTCGGTTATCTCGTCTACGGCTATCAGAACAAGTTCTCCGTCCTTGCCGATGTCAACAGGGAGATTTTCAAGGAATTCAAAAAGAACATGATAGAAATACCGTTCCCCACCATGGTTGTTAAAAAACATGAAGAAAAAAAACCCAAAAAATAATTTTTTCTTTGTATTTTCCTAAATTTTTTGCGAAAAAACTTCAAAAACAGCTTTTTTTGAAATAAATCATAGAAAACTTTATATAGCTAATTCGTGTTTTATTTGTGTCTTAAAATTTGAGGTGAAAACAAATGGCAAAGAAAAAAGCTAAGAAAAAAGGAAAAAAGAAATAATTTGAAACCAGGGTTGGTTCGGGGCGGCATTGAATTGATGCCGCTCCGTTTTTTTATACGCTCTTTTTTTATTTTTGCTATTCAATATGAAAGGTCCGCGTAAATCGGGAATTTTTTGCAAAGCTCCTCGACTTCTCCCCTTATCCTGAGCTTGAGTTCGGTGTCGTTCGGGTTTTCCAGGACTTTCACTATGAGGCCGGAGATGTGCTTCATTTCGCTCTCCTTCATGCCGCGCGTGGTAAGCGCAGGAGTGCCCAGCCTCAATCCGCTTGTTATGAACGGGCTTCTGGTGTCGAATGGAATGGTATTCCTGTTTACTATTATGCCCGCTTCCTCAAGCGCGGCCTGTGCATCCTTTCCGGTTATTCCCTTGGTTGTAAGGTCAAGAAGCACAAGATGGGTTTCAGTCTTTCCGGCGACAAGCCTTATGCCCTGCGATGAAAGCTCTTCTGCAAGCGCATTCGCGTTCTTCACTATCTGCGCTGCATACCTCTTGAATTCCGGCTGCATCGCCTCATGGAAACATACCGCTTTTCCGGCAATCGCATGCTCAAGCGGACCGCCCTGAAGCCCGGGGAATACGGCTTTGTCTATCATTTTTCCCCTTTCCTCGTCCCTGCCCATGATTATCGCGCCCCTTGGGCCTCTCAGGGTTTTGTGAGTTGTAGTGGTTATCACATCCGCATACCCTGCGGGTGATGGGTATACGCCGCCTGCAACAAGGCCGGCAAAGTGGCTTATGTCCGCCATCATGACAGCGCCGATCTCATCGCATATTTCCCTGAATGCCTTGAAGTTTATTATGAGCGGATAGGCCGTATAGCCGCAGATGATCAGTTTCGGCCTTTCCTCCAGCGCCCTCTTCCTTATGGCATCGTAATCCAGAGCCTCGGTTTCCTTGTCAACGCCGTATGCGACTGCCCTGAACCATTTGCCCGAAAAATTCACCGGAGAACCGTGTGTGAGATGGCCCCCGTGCGGCAGCTCAAGCCCCATGAATTTATCCCCTATTTCCAGGAAAGCAAAAAATGCAGCGAGATTCGCGGATGCGCCCGCATGCGGCTGGACGTTTGCATGCGGCATGTTGAACAGCCTCTTCGCCCTCTCTATGGCAATGGTTTCTATCTGGTCCACGTATTTGTTTCCGGCATAGTATCTTTTTCCGGGATAACCCTCCGCGTATTTGTTCGTGAGGACCGAGCCGGTCGCTTCCATCACTGCCCTGCTCGTGTAATTCTCGGATGCTATAAGCCTCAGCGTGCTCTTCTGGTAATCCAGCTCCTTTGTGAGCAAGCCGTAAACCTCGCCGTCTGTTTCCTTTAATTTCATAGTATCCCCCGCGACAACTCTTTTTGTAGGTAATGATTAAAAAGCCAACCCCGCCATTTCGTTATTCGCTTCATTCGCCGAGGTCGTTGTGAACTTCGTTCACATCCCTCGTCTTTCGCCGAGGTGGCAGAATCCGGTAACGCGCCAGACTTGAGATCTGCGTGAACTGCGGTTCACATCTCTCAAGAAGACTTGAGATCTGGTGCCCGCAAGGGCTTAGGAGTTCAAATCTCTTCCTCGGCGTTTATCTTTACCGCGGCTTCCTCTTTCTTTTCGAAATAAGTCCTGAATTTGTTCGTAAGAATAAGTTTCGAGCTTCTCCCTGCCTTCTGCTGCTTTACGAAGCCTGCATCCGTAAGCTCCTGCACGTTCTGGTATACGTGGCTGCCCATCTTCTTTACAAGCTCGGATTTCAGGATGCCGTCATGCTTCGAAATAAACGCAAGCGTCCTCAGCGCCGAGCGGCCGATCTCCGTATCCTGCGCAAACTCCCTCACCCGCTCCACGTAATCGGTCTTTATCTTCATCATGTATTTTCCGTCTGCCTCGGCTATCTCTATCGCGCTTCCCCTTCCCTGGTATTCTTTCTGCAGCTCCTTTATCGCGTTCTGCAGGTAGCCAAGGGCGCCTATCCCGGTAAGCGTCCTGAATTCCTCCACGGACATCGGCCTTGCGCTTATGAACAGTGCAGCTTCAATCAGTCTTTTTTCCTCGGTCATTTGGTCAGCCCCAGATACTCCAGAAGTTCTTCCGAATAATCAACCCTATCTCCTTTTTTCTTTTTATTCGTTATCATTTTTGCGATTCTTGCGGCCGTTGCGCCGGCCGTCCTGTCTGTCGTGTCAATCTCAAGCGGTTTTTTCCCGTATGCCTTCGCAGTCCGCTGGACGCAGTAATCGAGCATCTCGCTCAGCAGGTTCTCCCTGAGCTTCTCGGCGCGGTACTTTCTACATCCAAGTCTTCGTTTAAGTTCCTTTGGATGGGTTCTGAGCACAAATACGTAGTCGCAAGGTATTTTTATCTCACAGGCGAGGTGGCCCTCAAGCACGAAATTCTTCTCTTTTTTTAGCGTTCTCTTAAGTGTTTTGTCAAGCGCGTTCAGGTCCACTATCCTCTCTCCCCCTGCAATGCCGTATATCCTGTTTTTCTCAACGACATCCTTTATCCGGATGAGCCTCAGGCCTAGCATCTTCGCCAATCGCTCAGCTATTTTCGTCTTCCCGGTGCCGGGAGTCCCGGTTATTACAATCCGCATAGCGATACCTTCAAAGCTTGGCCGACAGCGCCCTGAAATAATCCTTGGCGAATTCCAATGCTTCTATCCCCTTTTCGGTTATGGTATAATACTTCCTTCTGCCCTCGAATTCCGATTTTATCAGCTTCTCATTTTCCAGCTTGTAGAGCACGACGTAAATCATGACCTTGTTCGGCCTGAAGAGATACTCCTTTTCTATCTCCTCGTCAAGCCTGTAGGCGTATATCCTTTTGTTCAGCCTTATCAGCGAAAGGATGTAAAGCCAGAGATTGCCGGACGTAAGCAGGTTCCTCAGCCTTTTTATCGGTGAAGTGCGCAGAACTTCGAAGGTTTTCATAAGCCTACCCTAATTTCTCCTCGCTAAGGCTTTTCAGCTCCTTCTCCTTTTTCTTTTCCATTTCCTTTTCGACAACCGGCGCGGCTTCTGCTGCTGCTTCCTTCCATTTTTCCGGGTCCCGCGTTGCTATGGCAACCCGGGCGTCGTCATAAACACCCTTGGGAAGCTCAACGCCCTTCTCTATAGCAGAGGTGAGAACCAT
>JACCLJ010000067.1 GCA_013425425.1 Microcaldota archaeon | reverse complement strand
TGGAGATTTGCCTACGTTTGGCGGGCTGGGTTCCTCCGCCGCATTCTGCGTCGGGCTTGTAAGGGCGGTTGCAGAAGAGAAGGGGACGGTGCTGACTGACGAGCAGGTCAACAGGTATGCCTATGAAGGCGAAAAGGCATTCCATGGAAATCCTTCCGGCATAGACAACGTAATGGCGACTTACGGCGGCATAATATTATTCAGGAAAGGGACCGGAGAAAGCTTTTTCGAGAAGATAAATGCGGGAAAGCGGCTGGATATCGTAATCGGGTTCACCGGAAAGCTGAGCGCGACGCGGAAGATGGTTGAGGCGGTGAAAAGATACAAGGAAGAGGATGAAGCGCAATGGGCGCAGCTTGCGGACCAGGTTTCGGACCTCGTTTACAGGGGAAAGACGGCCATCGAGAAGGGAAAGGTGGAGGAGATGGGGAAGCTGATGAACGAGAACCAGGCGCTCCTTTCTGAGATAGGCGTTTCCGACGAATTGAACGATAAGGTCATAAAGATAATGCTTAGTGCAGGAGCCTTGGGCGCGAAACTGACCGGCGGCGGTGGCGGAGGATGCTGCATAGCGCTCGCGAGGGACAAGATAGCCGTGCAGGGAATAACGCTGGCGCTGAAAAAGGAAAAATTCGAATCTTTTTATACGCATATAGGCTGATTTGGGAGAGATTTGGGTAAAGAATTAAAAGGCAGGAATTTGACTTTCCTTAAACATGCGGATGGTATTTCATGGATTCGAAAACCCGTCTTCTTTACTGGCTCCTGGCAGCGACCAAAGGGGGCCCGACAAGGGCAAGGATTCTGAAGACGCTGAAAACGAAGCCGATGAACCTGAGGCAGCTTTCGATAGAAGTGAAGCTGGATTACAAGACGGTGCAGGGACACATAGAAATGCTGATGGAGAACGGATTGCTTTATACCCCGAAAGCAGGGTACGGTTCTGTTTATTTCATAAGCCCGGAATGGGAAGGATGCATAGATGAATTTTTGAAAGGTGAACCTGATGGAAAAAAAGGAAAAAACAAAAAAGCAAAATAATGTCGCCGTGAAGGCGGCGATAGGAACACTGATAATACTGGTTCTTTCAATGGCACTTTTCTTCATAGGAAACATGGCGATGCCATTCAGGGACTTTGTTTCAAGGGAGGAATTCGGGCAGATAATGATGAATTCCATGATTATAACTTCCATTATTTCATTGGCGATGCTTGTTCTCTCTGTCTACCTGATATACATATACCTGAAGGATTACCTAGAACTCAAAAGCAAATTCACGCTCGGAATCCTGTTCGCTATAATATCGTTCATGCTGTTTGCGATAACCTCGAATCCGCTATTCCATATGGTTTTCGGGCTGTTCGGCAGGGAAGGGATATTCAACCTGATGCCTCTTCTGTTTGCAACGATGTCTCTTGGAATACTCGCATGGATAAGCTCGAGATAGGCATGATTACGGCGTAATTTGGGGCTTATTTCGGGAAAACTATTTATAAAGGCCGGGACGTCTTCACTCCCATGATAGACGGGCTCACAATTACTGTTCTGGTTTTTGCAATTTGTGCTGCCGCGATCGTTCTGTTCTGGCTGTTCAGGGCCGGAAAAAAGAGCGGGGGTGCGCCGAAATGAACCGGACAATCCTCGAGCTCAAAGACGTGACAAAAGAATACTGCATCGGCAAAACTACGTTCAGGGCCCTGGACGGAATAAGCCTGAAGATAAGCGATGGGGAATTCGTTTCAATCATGGGGCCTTCCGGAAGCGGAAAGAGCACCCTCCTTCATTTCCTGGGTTTTCTTGACAAGCCGACCAGGGGGGAAGTTTACATCGATGGCATGGCATTATCGGGCATGAGCAGCGATGATCTGGCGGATGTGAGGAACGGCAGGATAGGTTTCGTTTTCCAGTCTTTCAACCTTGCGCCCACGTTGAGCGTCGCCAAAAACGTCGAGCTCCCCCTCACAATAGGCGGGAAAAGCAAAAAAGAGAGGAAAGAAAGGGTCACGAAACTCTTGTCCATGGTTGGGCTGCTTGACAAATGGGACAGCCTTCCATCGCAGTTGAGCGGAGGGGAAAAACAAAGAGTCGCGATGGCAAGGGCGCTGGCGCAGAATCCAAAGATAATATTGGCGGACGAGCCGACAGGCAACCTAGATTCGAAATCAGGGAAGGAGATACTTGACGGGCTGCATGACCTTTGGAAAAATCATGGAATGACGATAGTGATGATCACCCACGAGCCGGTCGTGGCTGCGTACGCGGAAAGGACGATCTACATCAGGGACGGGAGGGTGGAAGCGGATAGAAAGCAAAAGGCCAGAAAGGCCAGCGTAGAGGAGATCAAAATAAAGAGGTGAATTTTATGGACAGGATTATAGGCAGCTTGATGTTTTTGTTGCTGGCGGGCATGGTGTACAGCCAGGGGCCCGTACTCCAGATAAGCGACTATTCGGTGGTTCCGGAAAAGCTCTATCCGGATGCAACCGGGCAACTGCAGGTTACAGTCCGCAACAGCGGTGACGAGACAGCCAGCGGAACAACCATATACTATAATTACAAGCTTGACGAGCGCTGGGATACTTATGTGGGGGACATAGGCGCCGGGTCTGACGCGATAACGTCGATACCGTTCAAGGTCCCTTCGAGCGTGACAAGCGGCGTGATTGTCATAAGGCTGGATATGTATTACCGTGATGAGGACAACGGTGCGACAAAAACCTCTTCGGTGTCAATACCGCTGACAATAAGCCAGCACCAGATTCTTGAGGTAAATACGATTTCGCTGGAAAGGGATTCCGTCTCAAAGGGCGAAAGCTTCGGCGTGGAGCTTGAGATGAAAAACACCGGAGGCACCATGAAGAACGTGGTCATCAGCACTCCCGCGGATTCGTCTTTTACATTGAAAGGCACGACGCAGCAAAGAGTCGGCGACATACCCTCAAACTCAAGCATCAATGTTTCCGTAGATCTGATGTCGTCCTCATCAACCGAAACCGGAAAATACACCGTGCCACTGGAGATTACGTACCAGGATTCGCTTCAGAATGAGATAACCGAAACTGCCTACATAGGGCCGGTAAACGTCGTGGAGCCATCAACGCAGTACCGGATATATTTTGAGCCACTATCAGGAACGGAGATAGGTTCGCAGGCGCAATACAAACTCAGCATCGAAAATCTTGGTACGGAAGCGCGGGCATTGACGGTGACTATAGAGGGTAGCTCGGTGTTCACGCCCATCGGCCCGGCAAATATCTATTTCGATGACATAGCGCCCGGGGAAACACAAACCAAGATGATCACGCTCGGAGTCGATTCGGACACCTCATCCGGCTATTACGTTCTTCCAATCTCGATAGACAGCAACGGGGAGATTTTCGTCCAAGAAGTGGGGATTGTAGTCGAAGCGACACCTGCCATAACCCTCACTTCGGAGATAAGCTCCGAAACGACGAGCGCGGCGTCCGGAACACCGAGTGAGAGTTCCACCGGCACAAGCGGAAATTTCGCTTCAATGGGCAATCTTCAGGTAACGGTAAAGATAGCGAATTCCGGAAACACGCCGATAAGAAGCGTTTATGCAGTTGCGGAATCCACTGATGAGATCCGGGTGACGGATTCGCCCGATAAGTTCATAGGCACGCTCAATGTCGACGACTTCGGCACGTTCCAGACGACGGTGATGATGACCGGAACGTGCACGGAGGGATGCAAGCTTCCGATAACGATTACCTTCAAGGACGAGAACAACGTAGAGCATACGTTTCACAAGGAAGTCGAAGTTGATGGGAGCGCTGGGGCAGGAAGCACTGCCGCCGCGGGCATGAGGGCCGATAGGGGGCCATTGGGTTTTATCCCCTCCATATTCGGCATTAACGTGCTCTATATCGTTGGCGTGGTTGCACTGGGCGTGCTCGGTTATTTCGGCTACAAAAAATGGAAGAAGGGAAAGGCGGAAGGCAAGAAATGAAACGGCGGTTGCAAGATGAAACCCGAAGACATTTTCGATATCGCACTTACGAACATACGGCACAGGAGCCTGCGCAGCTGGCTGACGATACTGGGCATAATCATAGGCGTCGCTTCCATCATAACGCTGATATCGATAAGCGTAGGCATGCAGCAGGACATAAGCGAACGGACAAGCAGCCTCGGGGCGAACGTGATAACTGTAAGCCCAGGAGGCCAGCAGGCGATGAGAAGCGGGTCCGGGATGTTCGGGGGAGGAGGAGGCAGCCCCCCGTCTTTTGACAGCGGCAGCGAAGATTCAGACGTGATAACGTTCAGGGAAGCCGACATCCTGCGGACGCTTCCCGGGGTTTACCGGCTTGACGCGAGGCTGCAGGAAAGAGCCGAGGTTTCCTATAAAAATGAGAATACCAGCCTTACTGTTATCGGAACAGAGCCGGATGCTTTCGAAGAGACTATCGGGATCGAACTTGCCGACGGCAGATACCTGAATGTCAATGACAAATATTCCGCGGTCCTGGGATACAGGGTTGCAACCGGCGTGTTTACCGCGGAAACTGATGAGGACCTGCTGAACAAGCAGATATACATAAACGACGTCCCCTTCCGCGTAGTCGGGTATCTTGCTGAAAGCGGCGGGATGGGCGGAAGCGACAACAGCATATATATCCCGCAGGAAACCGCAAGGGACCTGTTCGACGAGCAGGAGGATGTGAGCGAGATACTCGTTGTAGCAAGGGAAGGGCATGACGTGGATGACGTTGCCGAAACGCTTACGGAGCAGCTGCTTGACCTGCACGGCCTCGAAGAGGACGAAGCCGATTTCCAGGTGTCTACTGCAACGACGATAGAGTCGACCGTTTCATCGATTACCGATACGCTCGGGTTGTTTCTCGGGGGAATCGCATCCATATCGCTTATAGTGGGGGGCATCGGCGTGATAAATACGATGTTCATGAGCGTGCTGGAGCAGACAAAAACGATAGGCATCTTCAAATCCCTCGGGGCGAAAAACAGGCACGTGATATACATCTTCATATGCGAAGCCGCGATAATCGGGTTCATAGGGGGATTTTTGGGCGTAGCGTTGAGCTTTATCGCTTCATTCGTGCTTCAGGCATTCGGGCTTCCAACCGCCATAACCATAGAACTCGTGGCGCTCGGCCTTTTCTTCTCAGTCCTGGTCGGCGTCTTTGCAGGGATATTGCCGGCAAGGAATGCGGCATCGATTTCGCCAGTGGAAGCGCTGAGGTATGAGTGATTAGCGGCATATTTGGCGGTTATTACGGCGTAATTTGGGGCTTATTCTGGAAAATCTATTTATAAAGACCCTTCGCCGGTTGATTGGGTGATTCAAAAATGGACAGAAAAATATTGGCAGGGTTTTTTGCCATCCTCGGACTGGCTGGCATCGGCTTTGCATGGTATGGATTTGGCGGAGCGCAAGCGTTACCGCCTGGCATGGACAATGAAACGATGAAAGAGCGCATGGAGGCATGCAATGCATACTTTACAAGCGA
>JACCLJ010000048.1 GCA_013425425.1 Microcaldota archaeon | reverse complement strand
GGAAGAGCCGCGGTCGCTGGAGCGCTGCGCGCCGACCAAAACGACTGGCTTGTAAAGGTTGCGGAGGAAAAAGGACAACGCCGCGGAAGTGTAGTGCAGCGTGTCCGTGCCGTGCGTGATTATGACGCCTTTCTTGCCGGCGTTCAGCTCCTTCGCGACGTGCCTCGCTATTTTTACCCAGTCCTCGGGCTCCATGTCCTCGCTCATCTTGTTGAGCGGGCTGGACATCTCAAGGTTGACTATGTGCGAAAGCTCGGGAATGTTGTGCAAAAGCTCTTTGGGGTTCTCGACTGCGTAAACCCCGCCAGTCCTGTAATCCACGCGGGAAGCGATGGTGCCGCCCGTGGAAATGAGCGCGACCTTCGGCTTGTTCGCATCGAACTTGACTTCGAGCAATTCCTTTTTCGTCCTGCCGAACTCGTACTTCGCTTCCTCCCCGACTTCCCTGGGCTCGCGCTCATGGGACTTCGCAATCTTCAGGCCGGTCATGTCAAAGCCGACGTTGTAGCCGCTGTCGAGCTTGATGATAACCGTCTTCTCGTCCCCGTGCAATGGCTTCGGCATGAGCAAACCAGCGTACGCCTTGCCGTCCTTCTCGAGAAGGATCCTGTCGCCGACGGCTATTTTCTTGCCGTCAAGAATCCGCTGTATTTCGTGAGAATACATAATACAATATTCTCGGCCCGGCTTAAAATATTATTTGCGCCCTCAATTGCCGTAAACAAGACGTCTCATCGCGTTGTAGTTTTCGATGGCTTTTTCGGTTTCGCCGACTGTCGCCAGGGAGGCGTAGTTCATGGCCTCCTCTCGGCGGCCCGCATCGAAAAGCACGAGTGAAAGATTGTGCAGTGCCAGCACATTGCTTTTGTCGAGAAGCAAAGCCTTCCTGTAGCTTTTTTCCGCAAGTTCGGGCCTTTTCTCAAAACAGTGGAAATAGTAGCCCAGGTTGCAGAAAATGTCAGAAAGCTCCTCATTCCTCTCCAAATCCTTCATGTAAAGGCCGTTGCTGATCTCGCCTTTCGTGTGATGCCCATCGAAGATATCATCCTCAGTGAACCTTCCGTCTGCGCCCCAGTTGGGATGGAAATTCACATAAGTGCCGTCATCATTGTGCCATCTCAGGAATGAATGATACAGATTTTTTACGCGGCTCCTCGCTCTCACCATCGAAAAGGGCAGGTGAAAAGCGTCCCTGATGTCAAGGAACGGATAACAGGAGGTTTTGCAGCCCAGCTTCCTCTTTCCTATCGCCTCGCTGAAAAAGAGGACATCCTCCTCGACTGTTTGCAGGATCGTGAACCTGAAAGGCTCTTCCCCATACATTTTGCTTGCTGTTTTCAGGTTCTGCGAACCCTTTTCCGGTTCGTATCTCTTCCCGAAGGCCTCCCTGAAGGCAGAAGTGAAATCAAGCATAGCGCCGAGGTCGAAGGCCGACTTGGTGCCAGCCAGATATTTATGCTCTATGCGAAGGGCAATCTCGCCGAAAGTCCGCTCTGCTGAAACATCTTCCAAAAGCGGTTTGAACACTTGTAAAATTCTTTCTCTCGAAGCGAGCAGGTCTGCGCCTCCGCTTGCACCTACTATTACCAAGTCCTTCAGAAATTCCCTTCTTCTGATGACTGTCATGCTTTAGACTTTGGCCAAAAATTTTAAAAGCAGAAAGGATGCGCCTTTAAGCCTCAAGAGAGCGCACTTCCCTCAGCGGCGGGCCGTAGAAAATGTCCGCATTTCTGTCGTCAAACGTGTAGCCGGGCTTGTTGTCCAGCGCTTCATGAAGATGTTGAAGGAACTATGATTCCTCTGCGGTGAATCTTCTCATTTACAGCTTCCTCACAGAGAAGAACGGTCTGAAGGCGGTCTCGTATGCGATAATCATATTTTATTATCCCATTAAGGTCAACAAGCGCCATGACGTGGAATTCAAGCCCGAGCCGATGAAGGTGGAAGTGGACCGGGCACAAGGAG
>JACCLJ010000036.1 GCA_013425425.1 Microcaldota archaeon | reverse complement strand
ACGGAATCGCAATAGAGGACGGCATTCCGACAACGATTATTCCGGATCCGAACGCGATATCGTCCCACCAGGACATCTCTACAGCCGTGCAGGGCGATGACCTTAAGATAAGATGGTCATCCTCAAAAATGTCCGGTGCCGGCTATATATTATACTACCGGTTCTCATCGGATACGCCTCCTGAAGAGGTTGCCAACGCGCTCATGGTGCCCGCGGTTACGCTTAAAACCCTCGACCTTTCCGCGCTCGGGCCGACGAATTCGCTTTTCCTGGCGCTGTTCTCCATGACAGGAAACTACTACATCTCACTGGGGCTGGCAATCGGCATCACGCTCGCTTTCCTGCTCCTCGTATACACGATAATAGTGCTCGCAGTCAATATCGCAAGCGTTACGCTCGCCGGCCGCGGAATCGCATACGGGGTAAAAAAGGCCTTCGGCAAGACGAGGGTCAGGTGGCAGATAGACGGCGTTGCGGCCGTGCTCCTTCTGCTGCTGGGCATTTACGTTTCCGCGTATCTTGCGCCCGAGCCGTTCGGCCCGCTCACGCTCACAAATTCGCTCAACATCCTCATTTCGGAGCCCATGGCATTCGCAGGCACCGCGCTGATGCTGCTCGGCATGCTGATGGCATATTTCACGCTCGAGAACCTTGCGAAAATAATAATGCTCGAAAGGATATACGGCGTATCCGTGCGCGAGGAGAGGGGCGTGTACCTGACCGACCTCGTGGCGCTTAAGGAAAAGCTCGAGACGCTCAAGAAGCTGGTGAAGCAGTATGCGGCAGAGAATTTCGACGTGAGCGAGGAATACAGCGTCATTTCATCCATCTCCTCGGAAAAGATGCGGGAGTTCGAAAAGAAGCTGACCGCCTACTCCCGGGCGATGCTTGACGATTATACGGACCGCGTGGATACCGCGATAGAAAAGCTCGCGGAGAAGAAGAAGCTTGCGGACGAGAACTGGCCGAAATGGAAGGAAACAATAGCGAAGATGCTTGCGGAGCACAACGAGGTGCACTCTGCCTCGCTTATTTCCATACCGGTCGCGTTGCGCCAGTGGGCCCTTGCGAAATACCTGGAGGAAAGCCCCGAGGAAGGCCTGGTGCTGGAGGAGAGCGCCATCAAGAGAAGGAAGCTCGCGCCTCTCGTCCTGATAAAGGAGGCGGTCTCTGCAGGCTACATAAAGGGAGGAATGATCCTCAAGAAGGAGAACCTCCTTGCAGCATGGTTTGAGAAGGACGAAAGCCCGACCGTTGCCGCCGCCCTGGCGTTCAAGCTGAAGCTCTACCTCTCTTCGCTTGCCAAGGCGATGGAGCTGGGCGAGCTTACGAGCTTCGCATCCGTGGGCGATGACAGCGTTTTCGTCATCATGAAAAGCGATTCCTACGATACCGGAATATTCGTCGTAAAGGACAAGTTCAAGGATGCCGTTGAGGCATGGAAAAAGAAGCTGAAGATGCTGAGCGAAGAGGGCTGATGCTATGGCAAAATTGCAGGAGCAATTTTGACTGTTAAAACCAGAGGTTTTAAACATGGCAAAATTCGTAGATTACATCACAAAGGCGTCGGGCGCGTTCTGGAGCAATTTCTTTTCGTTTTTCGGTGCGATGCTCCTTCTGGTGCTGGTTTTGGCCGTTTTGATCGTCGTGGCGTCTTTTGCCATGGCAGCGAATTACGGGCTCGGCTTGATCCTGGTGCTCCTGGCAATCGCGGCGGCAGCCGTCATCAGGGCATCCATCTACGGCATGGCAGCAGAGGCGCTGAAAAAGGGTAAGACAAGTATCGGAACGCTCTTTTCGACATTCAGGGAAAAATGGGCCACCCTGCTTGGCATCGAAATAGCAAGCGCCGTCATCATCGCACTGCCGCTCCTGCTCCTTTTGCTGGTTGCAGGCGGCCTGCCTACTTCATCCAGCTATGCGCCGGCATTCACCGGCTCGGTTTCCATCATCGTAATCCTATGCATCGTAGTGCTCGCCGTCATAATCGCGGTGCTGATACTGCTGGCCATCCCTGCAGCCGTATGCGATGGCACAGGCGTTATCCAGTCACTCAAAGCTAGTTTTGGCGTCGCGAAATCCCATTTCGCCTCGTTGTTTGCCATGTACGTGACCTTCACCATAATCGGAGGGGTGCTCGGCCTCATACCGGTAGTCGGCACCATCGCCGTCCTGCTGCTTATCGAGCCCCTCGCAACGGTCGCATTCACCGAATTCTACCTTAAAAGCAAGGCATGAACGACCCAAAAAAACATACTAATTTAAAGGCTTTGCAGCAATATATTTTAGGTCGGTTTATAGACGTAAAAATGCAACCTGAAATGCAACCGGAAAAAGACACACTTTTAGTGGTTATACTATGAGTCCAGAAGAGAGTTACACAGCAAAGGACATACAGGTCATGGAGGGCCTAGAGGCGGTGCGGAAAAGGCCCGCGATGTACATAGGCGACATAAGCAAAAGGGGCTTCCATCATCTTATTTTCGAGGTAGTGGACAACAGCGTTGATGAGGCGCTTGCAGGCTACTGCACCGACATCGACGTGGCGATACACAAGGACGGCTCGATATCCATAGCCGACAACGGCAGGGGCATACCGGTGGAAATGCATGCGACCGGCAAGTCGGCGCTCGAGGTCGTGGTGACCGTGCTGCACGCAGGCGGCAAGTTCGACAAGAAGGCATACAAGGTGAGCGGCGGGCTCCACGGCGTAGGCGTGTCCGTGGTGAATGCGCTGAGCGAGCGGATGGACGTCGAAGTGCACCGCGACGGCAAGATCTACATGCAGAGCTACAGCCGGGGGAAGCCGCTGGGCGACGTAAAGCAAGTTGGGGAGACGGCGAAGCGGGGCACCACCGTGAGGTTCAAGCCGGACGAGAAAATCTTCGGAGACGTGCAGTTCGATTACGATTATCTCAGGGAGCGCCTGATGGAGCTCGCATTCCTCAACGCTGGCCTGAAAATATCGATTGCGGACGAGCGGGAAGGAGGCAAGTCCGAGAAGTTCCATTACGAGGGCGGGTTAAAGCAGTTCGTGGAGCATCTCGACAAGGCAAGGACGAAGCTGCATGCGCCGTTCTTTTACGCAAAGAAGATGGACGGGACGGAAATAGAGTATGCGCTGCAGTATACGGACAGCTACAACGAGACTTTGTATTCATTCGTAAACGACATAAACACCATAGAGGGTGGGACGCACGTGACGGGCTTCAAGACGGCCCTGACGCGCGCCGTCAATGAGTTTTTCAAGGAGGCGAATTACCTCAAAGGGGAGCAGAGGATTTCGGGAAGCGACGTGCTGGAAGGCATTACGGTCGTCCTGAGCCTCAAGGTTCAGGAGCCGCAGTTCGAGGGCCAGACGAAGACCAAGCTGGGCAACAGCGAGGTAAAAGGCTTCGTTGACAGCATGGTCTACGAATCCTTCAAAACCTACCTTGAGGAGCATCCTGGCGATGCAAGGACCATAGCAGACAAGGTCATGCGCTCCATGCAGGCAAGGGAGGCCGCCCAGAAGGCAAAGGACCTGATACGGAGGAAGGGCGTTTTCGAATCAAGCATACTGCCGGGAAAGCTCGCGGACTGCACGGATTCGGACCCGATAAAGGCGGAGATTTACCTTGTGGAGGGGGATAGTGCCGGGGGCTCGAGCCGCCAGGCAAGAGACAGGAAACACCAGGCAATCCTGCCATTGAGGGGCAAGATACTCAACATAGAAAAAGCGCCGCTGCACCGCGCGCTTGCAAACGAGGAGATAAAATCCATCGCGCTTGCAATCGGCTCGGGATTCAGGGACGAACTGGATATCTCGAAAGTAAGATACCACAAGATTGTGATTATGACAGATGCTGACGTCGATGGCAGTCACATCAGGACACTGCTGCTTACTCTTTTCTACCGCTATTTCAGGCCGATAATAGATCGCGGCTATCTTTACATCGCCCAGCCGCCGCTGTACAAGCTCAAGAAAGGGAAGGAAATCGTTTACGCTTACAGCGACGAGGAGCTGAATTCCCTGCTCAAGAAGGGCCTTGAGGGTGCGGAGATACAGCGCTACAAGGGCCTTGGTGAAATGAATCCCGAGCAACTCTGGGAGACGACCATGGATCCGGCAACAAGGACGCTGAAGCAGGTGACCATAAAGGATGCGATGGTCGCGGACGAGCTTTTCACAATCCTCATGGGCACCGAAGTCGGGCCAAGGAGGGAATTCATAGAAGCGCATGCGGCAGAGGTCAAGAATCTGGATATATGACGGGTGTTTGATTAATGGCAGAAAAAATAGTCCAGAGAACGATTGAAGACGACATGAGGGAGTCTTATGTCGATTACTCGATGAGCGTAATAATTGGAAGGGCATTACCGGACGTAAGGGACGGCCTCAAACCAGTGCACAGACGCATTTTATACGGTATGCACGAACTCGGAAACTATCATGACAAGCCGCACAAGAAAAGTGCGAGGATCGTGGGCGAAATCCTGGGAAAATTCCATCCTCATGGAGACATGGCGATTTACGATTCACTTGTAAGGATGGCGCAGCCCTTCAGTTTACGTTATGTGTTAGTTGATGGTCACGGGAATATGGGTAGCTTAGATGGGGATAGTGCGGCTGCGATGAGGTATACAGAGGTACGCATGGCACGGCTTTCAAATGAACTCCTTGCAGACATAGAAAAGGAGACGGTGGATTTCACACCGAATTTCGACGGCACGTTGAAGGAGCCCACGGTTCTTCCTTCAAAAATTCCCAATCTCCTCATCAACGGTTCGTCCGGAATAGCGGTCGGCATGGCAACGAACGTCCCTCCACACAACCTGAACGAGATTGTGGACGCGACCGTAGCCGTGATAGACGGTGCGGACGAGGGTGCAGTAATAGAAATGGTAAAAGGGCCGGATTTCCCGACAGGCGGAATCATAGTCGGCAGGGCAGGGATACTCCAGGCATACAAGACGGGCAGGGGGATAATACGCCTGCGGGGAAAGGCGGAAATCGAGCAGGAGAAGAACAAGATAGTCATAAGCGAGATACCCTACCAGATGACGAAAACTGCATTGATAGAGGCGATCGTGGAATCGGCGAAATCGAAAAGAATCGAGGGCATCTCCGGCATAAACGATTATTCGGACAAGAAAGGCCTTGCGATTACGATAGACCTGAAGCGCGGCGTGAATGCGGATGTGGTTCTGAACCAGCTCTATGCGCACACCCCTCTTGAAAGCACGTTCGGCATAATCAACCTCGCGCTGGTGGGCAAGAAGCCCAAGCTGCTTCCGCTCCACTCAATGATAACGGAATTCATCGAATTCCGGAAGGAAGTCATAAGGAGAAAGAGCGTCTTCGAGCTGAGGGAGGCAGAGGAAAGGGCGCACATACTCGAAGGCCTGAGGATAGCTCTCCAGAACATCGATTCCGTGGTCGCGTTCCTGAGGAAATCCAAGGACGTAAGCGAGGCGCGCTCCGGGCTCATGAAACAGTATTCGCTCAGCGAGAAGCAGGCGAATGCAATATTGGACATGAAGCTGCAGAGGCTCATCGCGCTTGAGCGCGAGAAGATAGAAACGGAATATGCGGAACTGCAGAAGAAAATCGCATGGCTGAAGGAAGTGCTTGCAGACATTAAGAAGATACTCCACATGATAAAAGAGGAGCTCAAGGAAGTGAAGTCGAGATACGGAGACGAGAGGCGCACCGACATAATCGAAATCGAGGGAGAGATAACGACAGAAGCGCTTGTCCCGAACAACAAGGTCGTCGTTGTCATAAGCAACCGCGGCTACATAAAGCGTGTCCTGCTTTCGGAGTACCGGACGCAGCACCGCGGAGGAAAAGGCATAGTCGGCACGGAGACAAAGGAGGAGGATTTCGTGAAGGATGCGGTGATTACGCGCAACCACAACTACCTCCTGTTCTTTACCGACAAGGGCCGCGTCCACTGGCTCAAGACATACCAGCTACCGGAGGCGGGAAGATATGCCTCAGGGAAAACGATTGTAAGCCTGCTCGACCTGAAGGAGGAGAAGATAAGCTCATGGATAAGCGTGGCAGGGGAATTCAGCGAATCAGAATATCTACTGATGGTGACGAAGAAAGGCATAGCAAAGCGCACTTCGCTTGCGAATTTCGGCAGGCCGCGCAAGGGAGGCATAATAGCGATAACGCTGAAGGAAGGAGATGAGCTTATCGAGGTCATAAGGACGACCGGAAACGAGGACGTCGTCGTGGCAACGAAAGACGGCCAGGCGATAAGGTTCAATGAAACGGATGCGCGCGAAACCGGCCGCACCTCGCAGGGAGTCATCGGCATAAGGCTCCGCGAGGGCGACGAGGTCGTGGGCGCTGCGGTGTGCAGGAAGCCATCAATACTCACGGTCACGGAAAACGGCTACGGGAAGAGGACGCACATAGACGAATATAGAAGCCAGGCAAGGGGCGGCCACGGCGTAATCAACATAAAGACCGAAGGAAGGAACGGCAATGTCGTTGGCATAGCCGCGGTTGACGATGACGATGAAGCAATAGTGATGAGTTCGCATGGCCAGAGCATCAGGACGCCTGTTGCAGGCATATCCGTCATAGGAAGGAACACCCAGGGCGTGCGGATAATAAAGCTCGGTGAAAACGAAAAGGTCGCAAGCATCACCACTGCCCTCTCCGAGAAGAAAACCGAGGAGGAAGTGCAGAAAGAGGCGGAAGAAAAGGAAGCCGAAGTTGCACCCGTCCCGCCATCCCCGGAATTCAAGACGCCGGAAGAGCTGAAGGCCGAAGAGGAAGAGAAGAAGGCTGATGAGGAAGGCAACGGCGGCTAATGGGTTCTTTTATACTCTTCTATCTCTTTTTTGTAGAATTCTTTGAAATTTTTCAGCTCTTCTTCTGTTCTGGGTTGTTTTTCGGTTGTTATCCTGAATGCGGCGTAAGGATCTTTCAAGGTATGCGCAAGTTCTGCTATTACTATCATGAAAGGGACGTAATACCGTTGTTCCTCTATGCTTGTTGCTTTTATTTCCTTGAGGAAATTATGAATTTCTGCATCAAGCGTGGCTAACATTCTGGGCTTTTTTCCTATGCATCTTAAGCTATCCCGCATCTGGCCAAAATTTCTTTGAATGATGCCTCCATTACCAAACATGCTTTTCATCTTAGTTGCTACTAACATTTGCAATGTATTGACTTTGGCTCCACTATCTTCAACTGCAAAAATAACCTCTCCGAAGGTCGCTCTGCCCTCTATTATTACCCGATATAATGGATTTGCAGAGTCAAGATATTTCTCATCTTCCGCATGAATCAATTCGTGCGTTAGTGTAATGCTGGGCGGTGCTTCACGTTCATCAAGAACTATCATGTTTTCATTTCTCATGTGCAGTCCTATGGGCTTCCTGATCATTATTCTCTCGGTTCCCTTGTAATCTTCATCGCTTGCGACCTTCGTTAAACTTTCAACTGTACCCGTATAGATATGGATTTTATTGATCAACCCCATTGGGTTCTTTATCGTTGCCAATACATCCCTTGGGCTTATTATTATCCATTCGTCGTCTGGGTCATACTCTTTTTTCATTTTTTGTAATCTCTCTTTTGGATAAACAATTGATAAAAGTGAGGATACTAGCCCGATTTTCTGCCCCCCTCCCATTCGCATGGCTTCCAAGCGATCAAGTCCTGCTGAATCTTCTTTTACGGCATTCAGGTATTCTTTCCTATTAGTATCATCAATTATCAGAATACTGGGGCTGCTCCTCATCTTCGCCCTGAACAAATCCTCCACAAAAAGAACTGCCTTATCCACTCTGGGGTCTTTTCTCGCTTCATCCAGCGGCTTGGCTAATTGCCTGAGTTTCAGTTCCTGCATAATGTTGAATATGTTATAAAATGTTTATAAATATGCGCTTGGAGGCAGGCGTTACCCTATCGTCCTGAACGGCTGCGCTGCAAGCACGAACTCCTTTTGTGCCGCAGAGAATTTTTCGAACGACTCCTTTATCCTCAGGCATGAATTTTCAATGTCGCCAAGGTTCTTTTCAGGATTTCCCATGTGATGGATGAGCGTATTCCTCAGGTCGAGGAACCCATGTCCGGAATCTATGAATCTCTTTGCAAGCCCGTTGATTTTTGCCGCGTCCTCCTCCCTGGTTTTGCCGGAAGCCCTGAAAGGAAGCGTTTCGCTTATTGCTATCAGGATTCTGCGCGTGCCCACTTTTTCACCATAGAAAAAGGAATCGTCATGCGGGGTGAAGGCCACATTCTTTCCCTTATGAAGCTGTGATTTCAGTATTATCTGCTCCATCAGTTTTGCAGCCTGTATGGTAAGTAGTTCCATGATTCCGGCATAAATGGTGCATGCCCCTATCCTTGCGGTAACGTCCCCGCCGCTGAACGCTCCGTCCGCCTCTTTGACGAGGAAATTCAGCTTGCCCATCTGTTCCTTCATTCCAGCCATGCAACCAGATCCATAGGTAAAATAAGAAAGCGCCCTGGTCGGGATTCGAACCCGAGTCGAGGGAGTGACAGTCCCTAATGCTAAACCAATGCATGTTATGACCTGAAGCCAAGTCAAAACTCTACACTACCAGAGCAGCAGAATAGGAATTCGTTGAAATCATTTTTTAAACATTACTTCAATCTCTCCTTGACCGCTTTCATGAATGCAACGAACACCGGAGCCGGGTTTTCAAGCCTGCTCTTGAGTTCTATATGCGGCTGGGTCCCTATGCCGAAACCATCCGGCCATTCGACTATCTCAACGATATTGCTTTTCGGATGGACCCCGGAAATCACGAGCCCCCCCTTCTCAAGTATGGCGGCGAAATCGGGATTGACTTCCCACCTGTGCCTGTGCCTCTCATGAACGGTTTCCGCGCCGTATGCCTTGTACGCCTCAGTGCCTTTCTTCAGCTTGCATTCGTATGCACCAAGACGGTTCGTCGCGCCCATTTCCTCCATCTTCCTCTGCTCGGGCAGCAGGTCTATGACCGGATAAGCAGTCTTCTTGTCGAATTCCGTGGAATTCGCGCCTTCCAGCTTACAGACATTCCTCGCATATTCTATTACCATGAGCTGCATCCCAAGGCATAACCCGACATACGGCAATTTGCTTTCCCTTGCATGGTTTATTGCCCTTATCTTGCCTTCTATCCCGCGCGCACCGTATCCGCCAGGCACTATTATGCCGTCGTAATCCTTCAGTATGGATTTGGCATTATCTGCTATCTCCAGGTCCGTGGATTCCACCCACCCGATTTCCACGCCTATGTTGTTCGCAGCTGCCGCATGGATGACCGCCTCCTTCACGCTGACATAAGCATCCTTCACCGCGGTATATTTTCCGACAATCGCTATGTTCGCCTTCTTTTCATGCTCGCTCATTATCCTTCCTACGATGTTCTTCCAGTTCTTCAGGTCTGCCTCCTTCTTAGGTATGCCGAGCTCGTCGCATATCGTGTCTATGAGGCCCTGCTTCTCAAGCGCAAGCGGAAGGTCGTAAACAGTCTTTACCAGCGGGTCGTCGAATACCGCCTCCTCGCGGATGTTGCAGTAAAGGCTTATTTTTTTCTTGACATCTGCAGTCAGCTTCTCCTGCTCCCTGCACATTATTATGTTCGGCTGGATTCCCATGGCCTGCAGCACCCTTGTCGCATGCTGCGTCGGCTTTGTCTTCTGCTCCCCCAGGGAAAGGCTCGGGATATAGGTAAGCTGTATGAATATGAGGTTGCCCCTTTCCTCGAAATTCAGCTGCCTCATCGCTTCAAGAAAATAGCCGTTCTCAAGGTCGCCCACCGTCCCGCCGACCTCCACAAGGATTATGTCCGCCCCGCTCTCCTCGCCGACAGCCTTCACCCTGCCCTTTATCTCGTCCGTAAGGTGCGGCACGAACTGGACGTCCCTGCCAAGATACTCGCCCTTCCTCTCCTTCTCTATTATAGTCTTGAACAGCTTTCCGCCGGTTATGCTCGAAGTCTTCGTAAGCGATATGTCCAAAAACCGCTCGTAAGTCCCGAAGTCCATGTCGACTTCCGTGCCGTCATCAAGCACGAAAACCTCGCCATGCCTGAACGGATTCATCGTCCCGCAGTCCACGTTCAGGTAACCGTCGAACTTTATGGGTATTACCTTGTACCCTCTCGCCTGGAGCAGTTTTCCTATAGAAGAAGTCACTATCCCCTTTCCAAGGCCGGACATAATGGAACCGGCTACAACTATGTATTTCCTGTTCTTGACTAGCATGGGATATAGATGTTAGATAGGGTTTTAAATAATTAATCCGTCCCAACTTATTCATGACGAACGGGGGCATGGCTCAGAAGGTGGCAGAGAAAGCAGTAGAGGAAGCCCCCGCGAAGATGAAGGTCACGCCAAAAAAAGAAGCCACTCCCGAACTGCAAATACTGGAAAAGGCATCCTCTCTCAAAAAAGAGATAAAAACGTGGTACGAGGACCTCGCATGGTACCGCGAGGAATTTGACATTCCGAAAACGCTGAACGACGAAGACGCGATACTCGCGTTGCGCATTCTTGGAAATGGTGCTACGACCGCGGCACTCAACCTGCTCTATAACGCGAACGAGATAATGGGGAAGAAAGGCAAGCTTGACGCAGAGATAGAAAAAGGCGATTTTTACGGGGTTTTCATAGGAAACAAGGATTACGACTACCTCTTCCTGCTGCAGGGCGGTGCATTCCAGGCGACCGTGGAAAGCGTGGAGGAGCGCATCGGCTGGAAGAAACCGGAGCCGGTTCCGCTCCAGATAGACCCGGAACTCCAGGAGCAGATGGATAAATACAAGGAGAAAAAGCTTCTTGAGGAAACGCCGTCAATATCGGCCATCAAAGGGCCCATGCCGTCTCCGGCCGAGGAGCTCGAAATAATCCAGGGCCTGAAGAACCCCCTTGCCGAATACGGCTTAATCACAGGAGCGAAAAAGGAACTCTCCAAAGAGGAAAAACTGGAGCTTCTTGAACTATTCATAGTGATGATTCCTGTGGTGGGCTCCGTCTATTCACTTGGCGTTGACGTAAAGCACATGAAGGACAAGTATGAATTCAAAAAGGAAATCGAGAAGGAAATACAAGCGAAGCAGGCGCTGCTTAAGAAAAATATAGCCACGCTTTCCGTGGAGGAAAGAAGCTGGCTGGAATACGAGATAGGGGAGCTCGAAACCGCCAAGAAGGATTATGAAAGCACGTGGAAGGACTGGGCATGGCTAAGCATTGACGTTGCGTTCGTTGGCCTGGACGTCACCTTCATCGGAAGCTTCGCAGTCAAAACCGGCGCGAAATGGGTGGGAAGGGATGCCGCAGCAGCCATAAAAGCAGGAGAGCAGACGGGCAAGGTCATAACTGCGGTGGAAAAAGACCTTATGGTAAAGGCGATGACCGAATTAAGCGCAAACGAGCAGGAGCATCTTTTCAAGCTCGCGAAGGAAAAGGGCGGACTGAAGAAGGTTTTCTACGAAATGGCAGAATCCGCAGATAAGAAGGAGATAAGCGCGGAGCTCATGAAGAATTATCTCCTCAAAAACCCCCTTCCGAAAGGCGCAAAGGCAGCGGCAAAGAAGGGGAAGGAATTCGTCAATGATTTTATCTCCCTTCAGGACGGCCTGAGCATGTTCTCAAAGCAGAAATTCCAGAAGCAGATGGTAGTTCAGTTCTACAAGGAGCTAGTTCCGACTATAGATTTCCAGACAGTACGGGAGCTGTCCGACCTCATGAGCGCCGCAAAGCTGGGCGCCTCCGAGAAATACGCGGTTGATGCGATTTTATACTCTTGCTTCTCATTCGAAAAGAAGCCCCAGCAGGCGCTTCTCAAGCTTCTGAAAGAAGGGAAAACCAGCTGGAAGGATATAGTCCAGAAGATTGTGAAAGAGGAGAAGGCGCTCAAGGAAAGCAGCGTAGTGCTTGCAGAAGGGGAGAGCATAACCGGCAAGGCGACAAGGAACGTCCTGATAGAGCTTCTGCCGGAATACAAATCCGCCTATAAAAAAGCGCCGTTCGACCACTGGATAAAGCTCGGCATATTCATGGGCGGCATACACGCCGGCTTCGTCCCGCTGTCGAACTTCATAAGGGCAAAGCTTTACAAGGAGCAGCAGAAATATGAGGGCATGATGGAGAAACTCACGGAGTCGAAGGAGGCGGATGCGGTCATGAACATGCTCGGCGTTTCGCTCGCAATCTCCGGAGAAGATGAAATATTGGATAAAATCCACGAAGAATAACGTTTTAAAAATGGTCGAAAGATAATATTTATGGATGTGATGGTATGGTTCAAAAAATCAAAGAAGCACCCGAAGAAGCCGAAGAGGTAAGCAAGAAAGGGGCCGTTCCTAAGAAGGAGAAAAATAAGGATTTGTATAAAGAATGGAAAAAGACTGAAGCGCAGAAAATCAAGGACGAGGACGCTTTGAAAAAAATAGGTGAAGAGCAAAAGAAGAAAAAATTCGAAGACCTGACTAAAAAGGTCGACGCATACGCCCCCATCACAACCGAATCCAACGACCTCAAGAGCCTCATGAAAAAATGCGCCACTGCGCTGGAAAAAAACGCAGAGGCGGAAGACGTAGTCAAAATCATGCTTGCCGTGCAGGAGCAGCTGACAAAAAATGCCAAAGGCGAGGAAGCGGAAGCCCTCGGCAAAATCCTCATGAAACTCGCGGGCCGCAGGCCGGACGCATGGGAACTGCTTAAGGCGCAGGCAATCGCCGAAGGCAAAAAAGGCGGCTGGGCAACCACCGCAGTCAGCACCGTTAGCGACACCCTGAAGAAACTTAAGAAAACAGAGAAGTATCTGTCTGATTACGGAAAGCTTGGCGCATCCAAACTAAATGAAGACGAAATGATGCGGATAGTCGGCATCATAGAAAACAAGGAAGGAAAAGCGCCTCTTGCCGCTACGATAAAATTGCTTAAGCTCGAAGAGCTGAAAAAGCCGATGACCCTGCTTGAGGAGACCAGCCTCCTTATAGAGCTCCACAAAAGAAAAAGCAGCAAGATAAGCGGGGAATATCTCGTAAGCGCAGATTATCTGAAGGACCGCGCTTTTGCACTGGAGGACGAGATAGCCGCAAAGATGGATAGCGATTTGCTGAAATACGCTTTTCTGGATGTCGTAAAAGGCACCAAGACCCTGGATGATGCCCTGTTCGAGTCTATCAGGCACGAAAACATGCAAGCCAACATGCCCGACTGGATGAAGGTGCTGCTGGAAGAGTCGAACGACCTGAACACATTCATGGGCAAGCTCGGGGAGATCGGCGGCGAGGGGGAAGTGGCGGCAAAGAAAACACTCGAAAACCTGAAGAGCATGAGAAACGAATTCAAGACCATGTTCGAGGCCCGCACCATGCTTCTGGAAATGGCCGAGATGCAGATTGACAAGCAGATAGAAGTCGAAGCTGGCAAGCGTGCGAAAAACGCCCGTTACCTGTTCCAGAACGTGAAGTGGAGCAAGATAAAGGAATATGCCTATTGGAAATGGCAAGCAATAGCCGTAGAAAAAATCGGAGTTCCGTGGGCGGAATTCGGGAGCGCATGGTTAGGCGAAGCAGGAAAGACGGAAAGCAAATGGAGGATAAGAAAAAGCGCGACGTGGAACGTAGGCAAGCAGCTGCTCGTGGCAGGTGCCATAGCCGGCGGCATTTATGCCATCTACTGGGGCTATACGAAATACGCCGGTTACAAGGAAAAGCAGGCTGCTGCAGATTTCAAAAAGGACTTCAAGAAGAATTTTGGCATAGAATACCCGATATCGGACGAGTCCATATCTTTCTATTTCGGCACCGACGATGGCAAAAGAGCGCTGAATGCGTTGGCAGCGCATTATCCCACGCCAAAAGCCGTGCAATTCCTTCTTGGAAAGCAGCCTGCAAATGCCGAGGCATTGAAAACGCAGGTGCTCGATGCGAGCGGGCTGATAATAAAGCCGGAGAAATTCAAGGTACTTCTAGATGACCTGATGAAGGCGGCGAAGACGAGCAAAGTTGAGCCCGAAAAGCTCGTCGCGGACAAGATAGCAGAATGGAACAAGAAAGGATACATGGTAACCGCAGGCCAGAATTACATATCGCAGTTCTGCAATGCGCTGGACATAGAAAACAAATATGCGACGAAGTTCATGGAGCAGGAGAAAGATTTCGTAAGCATGTGGAGCCTTATAATGGGGGGAACGCTCCCGCGTTCCATGGCAAATGATTATGCCGCAGTCCTGCTCGCTGATGCGAAGACGATGTCTTGGGCCGATAAAAAGAAGAAACTCGATGCGATGGTTCTCTCGGTTCCGATGGTGGAAAGTTCACTCATGGACGTCCTTGACCAGTATGCGGTAAAATACGGCAAGGAATTTACCGAGTACGAAGACATCGCTGCACTCTACAAAAAAGACACAACAGCTCAGGCGAATCTCAATGCATACAAGATAAAATCCAAAGAAGCGATATACGGCGATGTTTTCGGCCTTGTCATGCTCGCATACGGAGTTGCGAAAGGGGAGATGACCGAAGAGAACGATCCGCACAAGGGAATAGTAAGCGGCGAGTCGAAATTCAAGAACGAAAAAGGCGAGATCAAGGAATTCCATTACTGGGTATGGATAGGCGAGGAAAGCCTTATGGATATCTATCCGAAAATGACGGCAGACGAGGACACCATGAGTTTCATCCTGAAATACTCCAATCCTTCGAAGCTTGGCGAAAAAGAAAGCAAGGAGGCTGGGATGCTGGGATGGCTTATAGACAACGGCGGGAAGGTTGCTGATGGCTTTGGCGCAACTGAGCATTTCGCGCTTTCGGAATCGAATCTGGAGACTTACAAGAGCAAGAAGGGCGGCTACGCCTATCCAGGCGTCTATAACTTCCTGAATACGCAGGTATTCGCGCTTGAGAAAAAAGGCATTTACAAGAAAGGGATAAAGACAGCGCCAAGCTCGCTGCTGCCTACAGAAATAATCCCGAGAGGCGGGCTTATCCCCGCGGAAAAAGGCGCCAAAAAGGAGGAAGTGGAAATCCCGGCAGAGCTGAAGGAGAAGAGCAAGGACCTTCTTGCATTCGTTGATGTAAGGATCGAATCCCTTGCAAACAACAAATTCTACAAGAAAGCGGTGGGAAAAGGGTACAGTGATGAGGAGATAGTGGCTGCAGTGCACGATTCCCTCCTTAAACTCATAGCCGAAGCGAAAGAGAAAGGGGAAAACGCCCTTGCCGACCTGAAAAACAAATACGGGATAGCACTGGATGAAACGACTAAAGAGCCGATCGTGGACAACATGGGTCCGCTTGACAGCTCGATAATAAACATGATTGCAAAACTGCCTGGGAAATCCAAATAGGTGATTCTTAATGGCTGATGTAACACTCAAAAACGGAAAAATCGTAGTAATCGTGGACAAGAAGAAATACCCAACAAGCGTGGTCGTCAAGCCGGAGGATTCAGTCCAGGCAATCCAGACGAAGATAATGACCGCCATGGGCCAGGTAGCATCGAAGGACAGCGGGGCGCTTGACCTCCAGAAGAAAAAGGCGGACCTTGCGAAAAAACTCTACGAGCAGGCGCAGGGAAAGGCAAAGGAAACGGCTCCGAAAGAGAAGAAAGAGGAGAAAAAGCCGGAAGCAGGCAAGAAGAAGGAGGAAAAGGCCAAGGAAGAGAAGGCCAAGGAGCCGAAGAAAGAAAAGGCAAAAGAGGAGAAGCCGATTGCAGAAGCGGTCCCGAAAACAAAAATAATGACCATCGCGATATCGCAACCAACCATAGACAAGACGCTCAGCACCGTAACAAAGAAGGCGGACAAGAAAGCGATGAAGGAAATCCAGAAGCTTGCCGGCTCATTCGGGAGTGTTAAAGCGTATGTTGAAAAAAATGCCGCTGCAGTGACAGCGGCCGTCTTCAACGCATTTTATGCCAGGCCCGGCTTTGAGATGTACCTGAATTCCGCGGTTGAAAACAAGGATTTCGAAACGATTCTCGGCTACATGGTGGAAAACAAGAAAGGGATGTCCGGCAAGGAGGACAAGCCGCTTATAGATGCTGCAAATAATGCAATACGGGGCTACCTTCTGTTCGCTGCCAAAAACAACACCAAATTCTCCGAAGAAGCAGGACATCTCGGCGGCATCAAGGAAAAAGGAACGATGGATGGCAATCTTTTCATGCTTTCGCTTCTCTCCCTGAGAAGGGAGAAGAGCCCGAATGCGCCGGCGCTGAAGCTCGAGCTCATTGAAAAGCTGCCGATGCAGGAAGAAAAGGCGCAGCCTGCAAAGGTTAAATACAGGATATGACCTTTCTAGAATCCAGGGTTATTAGCCAATGGGAATGCAGGAAAGAATCCGCGAGTTTGAGGACGAGATTAAGAAGACCCAGGTCAACAAGGCCACCGAATTCCATCTCGGCCAGCTGAAGGCGAAGATAGCGAAGCTCAAGCGCGAGCTGATATCACCGCACAGGATAAAGGCGGGAAAAGGGGGCGGCGGATTCGACATAAAAAAGAGCGGGGACGCGACCGTCGCGATAATGGGACTGCCAAGCGTGGGGAAGTCAACGCTTCTTAACAAGATTACACATGCGGAATCGAAGACAGCGGCATATGCCTTCACGACTTTGAAATGCATCCCCGGCATATTGGAATACAACAAGGCGAAAATCCAGGTTCTCGACCTGCCCGGAATAATAGAAGGCGCAAAGGACGGCCGCGGGAGGGGCAGGGAAGTGATAGGCGTTGCAAGGACAGCGGACCTCCTCATGATAATACTTGATGCCGCGAATGCGGAAAAGGAATACGAGATAATAAAGAGGGAGCTTTACGGCTTCGGCATCAGGATAAACTCAAAGCCGCCGGATGTCGTCGTCAGGAAGACGATGAAGGGCGGCCTTGTCATGAATTCCACGGTAAAGCTTACGAAAATAAGCGAACGCGAGGTGCAGGCGGTGCTTGGGGAATATGGAATATACAATGCGGACGTGGTTTTCAGGAATGACGTGGATGTGGACGGATTCATAGATGTCGTGGAGGGCAACCGAGTCTACATACCGGTGATAATCACCGTCAACAAGATAGACCTTGTCGGCGGAAAGGTCGGCAAAAAGCTTCCATTCGATTACATACCGATATCCGCCGAGAAGGGGCAGAACCTTGCTGCCCTGAAGGATGCGATATACCAGAAGCTAGATTTCATCAATATCTATACCAAAAGGCGCGGGGAGAAGGCGGACATCGAGGAGCCGATGATCCTCAGGCGCGGCGTGACCGTGGGCGGTGTCTGCGGACAGCTTCACCGCGACCTGAAAAAGCAGTTCCGCTATGCGCTTGTGTGGGGGAAGAGCGTGAAGCACCAGCCGCAGCGCGTCGGGCTCGAGCATGTGCTTGCGGACGATGATATTCTGCAGATAATAAAGAGGTAGCGGCATGGTCACGAAAGAGGAGATCCAGAAGGTAATCTCATGGTGCGAG
>JACCLJ010000032.1 GCA_013425425.1 Microcaldota archaeon | reverse complement strand
ATATGCTCCTGGAAGATAACCGAGTTCGAGACCACTACATAAGCACTGCTACCCTTTTTCAAAACCCGCTTCATCTCCATAATCGCTTGTTCCATGTCTGCGAAATAAGCGCCCACAACGGGAATTCTCGTGCCGATATCGCCAACTTCTTCCGGAACTCCGCCGCTTTCGCCCGCTTCCGTATCTTTTTTTATGAACGAGCGGAGCGAGCGCGCCCTTGTTTGTTTGGTGGTTTCCTTGTCGAGTGTGAGAAGGCTTAGTTCGAGGCCATAGACTTTCGAGTAATCGATGTTGTTCAGGTAGGGCGGGGAGGTGACGATGATATCGCATGATCCGTTTTCGCAGGGAAGCGCCCTCGCATCCCCCAAAACAACCTCCGGCTCGTTTCCAACGACGCCGGCAGCTTCGATATCCGCGAACATCTGCTTTACTTTTCTTTTGAACGCCTCTTTAGCGGGCATCGCGCTCTTCCTCTTGTCTATCTTCAGCACTCCGCCATCCTTGATTATGATGCTGGATTGCGGGAGGATTGAAACGAGAGCGAGAAGAAGGAGATTTTTTGCCTTATCGCCGCATTCGGAACGGGCTATGGCTTCCCGTATATATAGAATATCATTGAGATTCCTTTTCGGGAATGCGGCTCTCGGGCTGAACAGTTCGAAGTCCCATTTCAGCTGCGGTTCGCTTCTCGCTTTGAAGAGATTTTTCAGGAAATCGCTTGCTTCTTCGATTTCGCTTTTGCCGTAATTCGCGCATTTCACCCGCGAAACGAAAACCGCAAGCTCGGATGCATCAACCCCCATGCCACCCAGGCCGTTCGCTTTCGCGGCAAGAAGGGATGTGCCAGCGCCGCAGAAAGGGTCGAGAAGGATGGAGTTGTGGCCGACGGCTTCCTGCTTAAGCGCATATTCTACAATTTCGGGCGAATAACCTTCCTTGTAATGGAACCAGCGGTGGATAGGCTTGAGCTTGCTTGTTTCGAATGTCATGTAAGGGCCGAGCGAAAGGTTTTCAGAGATTTTCATCAGTATCGAAGCTCCTTGAGAGGCTTATTACTTGTTGTGTGGGCATGCTTATATCTTTTTTCTGATTCTTCTAAATGCTTTTTTAATTTTAAAATAAATTTCTTTTCTTCACTCTTTGATGGCTTTTTTCTTAAGTCAAAAGCATCATGGATTATATGCTTCGTATTATCAACAGAGTTCGTAATGCCCTCAAAAGAATGTTTTGTTTTTTTACCAAAAATATTTTGCTCTAATTCAACAAGCCAAAAAACTTCTTTTAGTAAAGAATCAAATTTTATTTCCCCTTTTTCATAAAGCGGAATATAACCGATTTTAATAACTCTGATCTCATCTTTTAGTGCAGTTTTGTCGTCTCTAATGGGATAATTTTTAGGATTAATTGATTTTCCATAAACAAGCTTGCAATCTTTGATTTTCTTCAGTAATCTATCTGGTTTTGCTCTTAGATCCGGTTTGTAGTTGCTTTTTGTCCATAATTTATTGTGCTTGAGCTCCCATAGCGATAATGGGACAACAATAACAGGATCAATTGCAGAACTATTGATTTCAAAAACTGCATTTTGGTATCTATTCCCAGCAATTATTGGAACCATATCAACATCGCTGCCTGTTTTCATTTCTCTCCTTACAAAACTTCCTTTAATATAAATTGCAACAAGGTTGTCTTTTGGAACAGAATTTATAACTAGTTCTTTTGCTTTTTCAAGTGATTTTATTGCTTTTCTTTCAATCTCTGTTTTATTTTTCCAATTTCTCCAAGAATTATATTTAATAGCCATTTTCATAATGAAACAGCCCTTCAGCCTTCCGTGTCGTCTATTATTTTATCGATGGACTCTTTAAGCCTCGGCAGCCTTTCTTTCACCGTTCTCCAGACAAGACGGGAATCCACGCCGAAATAGAAATGAATTAGTTTATCCCTCATCCCAGCCATCTCCTTCCAGGGCACGTCAGGGTATTTTTTCTTGATGTCTTCCGGTATGCGCTTGGTAGCTTCGCCTATGATTTCAAGTTTCCTCAACACCGCACTGAATGTCTTGTCATCGGATTCAAATTCTTCAAAACTCATGCTGCCGATGAACTGCTCTATCTCAAATATTGAATCGAGAATATCCCTGAGATAGATGCCGTAGTCTCTCATACGTAGACCACATCCCTTAGTATGGACGCCCTTAATTCTTTTCTGAGCGCCCGCTCCGGCACTACATCAACTTCGCGCTTCAGCTTCGTTTTAAGAAAATCCGAAAGGCCGATGAGAGAGAAAAGGTCTGCATCTTCTTCGAATTCCACAAGCACATCTATATCGCTCGTCTTTTTCTGTTCCCCTTTTACAAATGAACCGAAAATTCCTATCTTCTTGACTTTGTATTCTGTCTGCAATTCCGCCTTGAGGCCCTTGAGTTTCTTAATAAGTTCTTCTGCTGCCATGAGTATCACCAAACTACAGTATAAACTTGGAATGGATGAATTATAAATACTATAGAGAAACAGCCCTTTTGGAAAGTTCATCGGCCTCTTCATTCTTCTCGCGCTCAACGTGCTCAACTTTCACTTTCATGCCAAACATGAGGCCGTCAACCTTTGCCTTGAGCGGCTTGAGCTTCGCATTCTTCACCTTGTACTCCCCATTTATCTGGCAGGCGAGAAGCTGGCTGTCCGTCTTTATGTGCACTTCCTTCTCGCCAATCTTTTTCGCGGTCTCGAGCGCGCGGATTAGCGCAAGATATTCGGCGATGTTGTTGGTGCCTTCGCCTGCATACTCGCTTATTTCCAGCACCTTCTTCCCATCTTTGTAAACTACGACGCCGATTCCCATCGGCCCGGGATTGCCAAAGCACGCGCCATCGGTGTAGATGATGAGCATACATGAAAGCATGAATGAAAGTTTATAAATATTAACACGAAGTTTTCTCCAATGCTTCTTGTACAGAAGGCCGTATTGTCAGCCATTTTTCTCCTGTTCCTGATTCCCGCAGCTCATGCTGGCGCATGCTACTCGAAACTTAATACGGATGCGACCAGTTTGCAGGGCGCAGAGACTAATTACGCCAGCGACAACGGAGCTTACACGTGCAGCGCGGCGGCGATGGGCTGGACTCCGGTGTATACCAGCCTCAGCGAATGGACATGCGAGTATGCGACGGACAGCACGTATAGATGGACGTACCTTAACGGAACCTCGAGCGCGAATGCCACCGAATCGGGCCGCGATGTTGCGGCGGACGAATGCATCATTGGGCAGCTCTCTCCCGGCTGCCTCCAGTTCGCCAGCGAGCTGCAGTCGCTGAAAACTTCCGAGGAAGCATACTTCACGGACCATACGTTTTACGGCTGCGACCTGGGTGCATATTGGACGGTCCCGGATGGATGGGTGTGCAACAGCGCCGGCGGAAGCGGCTACACCTGGACGTTTACCTCGCAGCTTGGAGAGGTGTTCGTGGTCAATGAGAGCTCAGATGTTGACTGCTCCGAACAGCTTTTCTGCAACTCCTCAGGCTTTGGCGGGGCTACGACCAACACGAGCGCAATCATCCGCACCAAAAACTTCACCGGCCTTAAGCTGGAGGCGGTCGGCAGCGGAAAAATTTCCTGGGCCGGCTCGCTGGACCTCGCTGGCCTCAATATAAGTTCCATCGTTGCCATAAGCAATAATCTCGTCAGCGTAGACACCGGCACGATAGCCAATCTTAACCGGCCGGCGAATGTCACGATATACGATTTGACGTACCGCGAAAGGCCCGTGCTTTACAGGAACAGCGCGGTATGCAGCTCCGGGACGTGCACATTTATTTCGTATGCCGGCGGCGATTACAGTTTCTCGGTCACCGGATTCTCGAATTATACGACGGGCCCGAATTCGCGGCTGTTTATTTATGATGACAACGACCCCGAGGGGGGAAGCCAGGGAAAGCAGGCGGGCGATAACGTGTTTTTCTTCGCCAATTACAGCAATATAACCTCCGGCGTGCCGATAACCAATGCGATAGGCTCGTGCAACATAAGCTTCAGCGAAGCGCCGAACGGGCCAAGCGCGATGGCGTATAACGCGACTTCAAAGCTCTGGGAATACAACAGGACAATCAGCGGAACTTCGATAAACTGGAATGTCTCGTGCGATGCGACGGGCTACGAGCCCCTTACAACCACGGACAATGCTTTGCTTTCGAGCGATGTGAACGGCACGCAGGTCGATTTGTATGCGGCCAATATAACGAATTCCACTGATTTGGCAAGATGGGAGCCGAATGTGACTCCTGGCAATGACACGACGGAAGGCGGAAACATCACCATGCTGAACCTTAACGGCTCATCGCTTACGGACAGGTGGGCGGGGTATTTCGGAAATATAAGCGGAGACCTGCTGCTCACTGATTACGCGGGAGGAAGCGCAAGCTATTTGTATTCCTGGTCATGGAACTCAAGCTATGGCGGGGTGGTGTGTGCTTCCACGAATTCCACGCTTGGAAGGATTGACATCGCGGGCGCTGCGGGAAGCGACATAGATATTGCATGGGGGTTCGGCTCTGTTGCGGACAACGGAGCTGCAACGTTTAATGGGAGTAACTGCTCGCTGGTTTTCGATTCCACACCCGTATCCGATGCAAACTATGCGGACACCGGGCCTGCGGGCGGTTTCAGGACATGTGCATACAAGATGGCGGATAACCCAGCCAAGGCGGACATGATGTTCTGCAC
>JACCLJ010000030.1 GCA_013425425.1 Microcaldota archaeon | reverse complement strand
AATAGTTAAGAGGTGAAAACGTCATGAGAAGTAGCGAAGGTATGTGTGGAAAACAGCGTTCTGAAAACGCTGAACTCGGAACAGAAAACCTCAAAACTCAAGACGTAAAACCCAAGACTCTAAACGCAGAACACGTGACTGGCCGGCTCCGCGGGCCCATTTTTATTTTCTTGGTTTCCTGTTTTGGGTTTACAGTATCCTGATTCAACGTCATAAAATCCAACCTCCGGATTAGTGATATTCCTGCTGTTTTTCTTCAATTGGGTTTTTGATAACGAATGGGCCCCAGCGTTTTCAGGTTTTCTGCTTTTCATACAATAGTTATATAAACCTATATATTATATAAATATATAGGTGATAGATGATGACAAAAGCGATTCAGGAGGTATTGCATTATCCGAGGCTGGACACTGTGATAATGGTTGAAGAAGCGATAAAAAAAGCAAAGGAGTATCCTAGCAAGGCACAGTTACTCCGAAGTCTTCCTAAGAAGATTATGTACCAGACTTTCCTGCTGATACTGGATTACCTGGAAAGGTCAAACAAGATATACATAGATAAAGGGGATGGAAAAATAGTTTGGATATGGAATCCTAAGGGTGTCGAAGAGGTTCTGAAAAGAAATCTGGTGATCAGATGAAAACTGATAAGGAGATACTCCTAGGTTTTGCAGAGGAGAAACTGAAAAGAGCTTTTGAAGAACTGAAAGAGGGCAGGGGAGCAGAGCCTCACCTATACGAATATCTGAACAGGGCATTTGACGACTTGAAGAAGGATCCTTCTGCGGCATAAAAGTACCAAAAAAGCTTTGGCCGCGGGAGTATATTGTAAAATATGAAATCGACAACCTATGGAAGTATGACCTTCCTAGTGGTTGGAGACTGATTTATACGATAAGGGCAAACCAGGTAACTATCCTGACTGTCGTATTGGAATGGTTCGACCACAAAGATTATGAAAAAAAGTTTAGATATTAAAAACAACAAACCGGAGTTTTTTATGGACCAATTCAAACGATTAGGACTGCTTATCATCTGCATGGTTGTTGCCGCAGCTCTTATTCTCGTCTATGCCTTTGCAATAGAACCTAATATGATAAGCATAACGAAGACGACAATCGAACTGGACGGGACTGAGGAACCGCTCAAGATTGTTTTCATTTCGGACGTGCATGCCGCGCTGGTTTCGGACGATTTTTTGAGATCGGTTGTCGAACGCGTTAACGCGGAAAACCCGGATGTAATTCTTCTGGGCGGGGATTATGTGGACTGGGATGAAAGCGAGATAAGCAGGCTTTCGGTTCTTGGCGGGCTGAGAGCGGAGACGGGCGTTTATGCCGTCCTGGGCAACCACGATTACCGGCAGGTGTACGGCAACGGTTATGCAGCGACGGAAGCGGGGAATGCGCTTGCGGAGAATGTTTCCGCAAAACTTGAAGGTATGGGTTTCACGGTTCTAAGGAACGAGAATGCGGAGATTGCGGAGGGAGTTGTGCTTGCGGGCATGGATGATTTCTGGGCGCAAAAAAATGATTACGGCCGCGCGGCGAACGGGACGGAAGAGTATCCGGTGAAAATCCTGCTGGTGCATAATCAGGACGCGATAGCGCCTGCGGAAAGCGGAGGATGGAACCTCATTCTGGTCGGCCATACGCATTGCGGACAGGTGAGGCTGCCGCTTGTAGGCTCTGTTCCGAAAATGCTCGGCTTTATGGATGAAGAATATGACAACGGATATTACGATTTGGGAGATGGAATGCATCTCTACGCAACATGCGGCATAGGAGTGGGGCCGAGATTCCTGGCGCCGCCTGAGATAACCGTGATAACCATCTCCTGATCGGGTTTGCATACGGCATTTTAAATCATTAGCCGCTGATATCAGCTTATGGTAGCCAACGGATTTTTCAGGAATGCTATTTTTAGAGATCCGAAGAAGGCAACGATGAGGGACGAGCTGAAGGCAAGAGGCATAGACCTTCTTGAACCGCGGGTAATATTGTATGGCATTGACAAGCGGTTTGTCTTCATCGAATTCGAGGGAAAACTTGACAGAATCAAAGGCAACAACATGCTTGGGCAGATGCCTCTGATCAAGCTTAACAGGAAATTATCAAAAGAAGCCGCCGAACTCGTAGAGACGACGTTGGATGTCTGTAGGAAATTGGAGGGTAGCGAATGCATGGGGGAGCTGGAAAAAAGGAATATCGATAAACATAAGACAAAGCTGATAAAAGAAGCCGACCGGAAACTTTTGGGATTTGCAGTCTTAATTGCATCTTACGCACTTATTGCGCTGCCGGTTTTAACTCACGCGGCAGGCATAAACGTCTATACTGTTGCGGGCGGGATTGCTGGCGGGATCGCATTGTTCAGTGCCGCGTTCAATTACATAAATAAAACCAATCGCAGGATCTACGATCTCATCAATAAAAAGCACGGCGTTAATCCGGCAGAGCCTCCAGCCAGGGGAATTGATCCCTGGGCTGGCCTTCCCTTAAATTAACTTCTCTTTCAGAGCATGGCAGATTCCGCATGAACCTTTTTTGCGAAGGATTTCAACCGCTTCTTTCGCCTTTCCCATGAGTTCTGCAAGCCCAAGAGGGCCTTTTTCCATCAATGCCTTAGCCCGTTCGTCTTTTTGCAATTTGTCTGCGATATCGAAAACGCTTTCTTTTGCAAGATTCCCGAATATCAGCCCGCCATAGCCGCACAGGGCCATGTCTCCGTTTTCCATGACCATGAACCTGCTGGTGGTGTTGCGCCTTTTCAGCATCACTATGCTGTCGCCAGTTTTTTCGTAGGCTATCCCCGCGGCATCACAATTGGTTTTCCAGTTGTAATCCCCATCTAGGGCATAACCCCTCCCGAGTGCAGCGATTTTTTTGTCCGGACGCCGGCCTTCTATATCAAAACCGTTCCTTTCGAATATCTGCATCATGCTCGCCTTCGGATGGAATTCATCCGGCGAATGGTAGATCCTCACCCGTTCCATGACCGGTTTGAAGACGCTGACGATTGCAGGGTCCCACGCAGTCCCGTTCGTTTCCATGCATATTATCGGAACCTGGATTTTCAGCTCGGAAGAGGTTTCAATAAGTTTTTTTACAACCGCCCTGACGAATTCCAGGTTAAGCATCGGTTCTCCGCCGATTATCGCAATGAAGAATACATTTTCATTTTTCATCGCCGGCTTTATATTATTCAGGATTTTTTCTGCAGTTTCGGGCGTTGTGAACTCCTTTCTTCCCGGCCCAGAATCGGTAAGGCAATGGATGCATCTGAAATTGCACTGCCTGCCGGAAAGCAATGCGAACGCCGAACGCCTGCCGCCCCTCAGGCCCTCCAGCGCATCGAATTTTCTGTTCCCGCTCCTGAATTGCATGCAGCTGTATAAGGCGGCTATGGTTTTTAAGGTTATTCTGAATGGTTGTTCGGGTAAACTGAGTTTGCAGATTAAAAAACTAATCTTCGTAGCCATTCTGTGAAAAACCTCGAAGTCGCGAAGATGCTTTACGAAATCGCGGATATTCTGGAAGCGCAGGACGTCCAGTTCAAGCCGCGCGCGTATAGGAACGCCGCGCGCTCGATCGAGGAGCTTTCCGAGGACATAGTCGATATCTGGAAACGGGGGGAGCTGGAAGAGATACCGGGCGTAGGCGAAAACATATCGAAGAAGATAGCCGAATATCTCGAGACCGGCAGGCTCAGGTATTATACGGAGCTCAAGAAGGAATTCCCGGTCAATCTTGAGGAGCTCGGGAAAGTTGAAGGCCTCGGCCCGAAAAGGGCGATAATGCTTTACAAAAAGCTGGGCGTGAGAAACCTCGAGGATTTGAAGAAGGCGGTCGGGCAGCATAAGATACGCGAGCTGGAGGGATTTGGCGAGAAGAACGAGCAGAAGATTGCCGAGGGCATAGGGCTTGCGGCGGAAAGCGGGAAAAGGATGCTGCTATCCCAGATTATGCCGATGGCGCAGGAGCTCGAGCGAAAGCTGCATTCGCTGAAGGAAGTGGAAAAGGTCGATGTCGTCGGCTCTTACAGGAGAAGGAAGGAGACGATAGGAGACCTTGACATCCTTGTCGTTTCGAAGAATGCAGCCAAGGTCATGGATTTTTTCACGAAAATAGAGGACGGGCTGAAAGTTCTTGTGAAGGGGCCGGCGAAATCTTCGGTCCTGCTTTCCAGCGGCCTTCAGGTGGACCTCCGCGTTTTCAATGAATCCGATTACGGGGCGGCAATGCTCTATTTCACCGGCTCGAAGGAGCATAACATAGTGCTGCGCACGCACGCAATTTCGAAACGCATGAAGCTTTCCGAGTATGGGTTGTTCAGGGGAGAGAGGAAGGTCGCTGCGAAAAGCGAGGAGGAGGTTTACCGCGCATTGGGCCTTAAGCAGTGGATTCCGCCCGAGCTGCGCGAGAACATGGGCGAGATAGGCACATCGCTGAAAGGAAAGCTTCCGGACCTGGTTGAACTTAAGGATATAAGGGGCGACCTGCACTGCCACACGGACTGGAGCGAGGGGAGGAGCAGCATCGAGGAGATGGCCGGAATGGGAAAGAGCCTCGGCTATGAATACATGATAATATCTGACCACGGCGGCACGCTTGTCCCGATTGCGCGGTGCATGAACGAGAAGAAAATATTGGAGCAGGGGAAAAGGATAGATGCGCTGAATAAGAAGCTGGATGGCATGACGCTGCTCAAGGGATGCGAGACGAACATAAAGGACGACGGCTCGATAGATGTCAGCAACGCGACGCTGAAAACGCTGGATATCGCAACAACGGCGATACATACGAAATTCAAGATGCCGAAGAAGGAGATGACGAAACGCATCATCACGGCGATGGAGAACGAGCACATAGACATAATCGCACATCCGACGGGAAGGCTTATCGGCTCAAGAGCGCCGCTGGATTTCGATTTTGACGAGGTGCTCGATGCGGCGAAGCGCACGGGCACGGTCCTTGAGATAAACTCCTACCCAGAACGCCTTGACCTGGATTATCTCCACATATTCAAGTCACGCGGCAAAACAAGATTCACATTGGGCACCGATGCGCACGAGAAAGCCCAGATGAGGTTCATGGAGTTCGGCGTAGCCCAGGCGAGGAGGGGATGGTGCGAAAAGAAAGACATACTCAATGCGCTGCCACTTAAGGAGCTAAGGAAGACTTTTGGATTCTAATTTACTGCCAGCAGCTTCTTCTGCATCTTTCTTCCTTTTGAAAAGATATGTGCTC
>JACCLJ010000008.1 GCA_013425425.1 Microcaldota archaeon | reverse complement strand
GTCGCCGGGCGTGAGGAAGATTTTTTTGGGGATATCGCAAAGTTCCGGGCGATGAGGAGGATGTGGGCGCGGATAGACGCATTCGTATATGTCGAAATGCGCCTCCTTGTTCTTATGGCCCTCTTTCTCTATGATCGCATTGAACAGTCCGAGCATGTAGCTCTTGTTGCCGATAATCTTGTAGGTGAATCTGCCGTTTGCATCCGTCGGGCCCGCGCTTAGCAGCGGCGTGGAGTAATCCACGTAGAGAAGGCGGACCATCGCCCCGGTCACCGGCTGCCCCTCGTCCCTTACATAAATGGTTATTACATTATTTTCGCAGTCCATAGAAACTGTAATATTATCCAGCGTATCCTGGTACGACAGGCCGAAATCCTTCTGCTCGTCTATCGGAAAATAGAAGATGGTAGCTGCGGAAACGGAAAGCAGGAAAAGGAGTATGCAAGCGGAGATTGCCGTCTTCATTTCTTCGCACCCATGAGAGCGAACTGCGCAAGGAGCGCCTCTATCTGTATCCTTTCGTTCGCGCCTTCGACAAGCCTGAAGTTGTATTCGCCGACCCGGTCTATGAGCAGGACCTTCTTCTCTTCGGGAAGGCTCAGGTTCGGCACCTCCTTGTAGATCTGGAATATTATGTCCTCCCCGCTCAGCCCGTAATTTATTATGAGCTTGTCAAGGTTTTTCCTCGCGCTGACGAAATCCCCGGAAAGCGCAAGCTCGACCATCTCGTGTATCTCCTTCGGCTTCGCCCTGCTGCTTATCTTGTGCACCTGCTCCGCGGTAATGTGCTCGCCGTGCAATGCGCAGCCCTGCAGGATGTTTATCGCCTTCCGCAGGTCGCCTTCGGATACGTAATATATAGCATTATAGGCGTCGTCATCGACCTTAAGGCGCTCCTCCTTCGCTACGTGCTCCAGCATCTTCCGCACATCCTTCTCCTCAAGCTGGAGGAAGCGGTATACGGCGCACCTGCTCTGTATCGGCTCGATTATCTTGCTCGAATAGTTTGCGGAAATGATGAATCTCGTGATGGACGAGTGGGTTTCCATCGTCCTTCTCAGCGCCTGCTGCGCATCTGTGGTCAGCGCATCGCCTTCGTCAAGGAAAATCAGCTTGAAGGGCGCGCCGCCAAGCGAAATGCTCCTTGCGAAATCCTTTATCCGGCCGCGGACAACGTCTATGCCGCGCTCGTCGCTCGCATTCAAGTCTAAAAAATTCCCGGCGATGTCCTTCCCGAAAAGCTCGTATGCGAGAGCGAGGGCGCAGGTGGTCTTGCCCACGCCCGGCGGCCCTGCGAAAAGAAGGTTCGGCATGTTCCGCGCTTTCACGAACGCCTTTAAAGACAGCACGCTGTCGTGCTGGCCCGTTACGTCCGCAAGCTTTTTCGGACGGTATTTCTCCGTCCACGGAAGGATGTCAATGTTCTCCATCGAAACACCGGGGCTACAGGTTTACCTTGAGGCCGAGCTCTTTCTTAAGCTCGCGGTAGCGGTTCCTTATGGTGACTTCGGTCACTCCGGCGACGTCGGCAACCTCCTTCTGCGTTTTCTTCACGCCATGCATCGCCGATGCGATGTAGAGCGCCGCAGCCGCAACCCCCGTCGGCCCCCTTCCGGAAATCAATCCTTTCCTCAACGCCTTCCTTATGAGCTTTATCGCGTCGTCCTGCACCTCGCCGTTAAGCTTGAGCGCTGCGGCGAACTTCGGCACGTACTGCGACGGATCCGTGAGCGGAACGTCCATCCCGAGCTCCCCTTTCAGGAACCGGTATGCGCGCCCTATCTCCTTTTTCTCTATGCCCGACGACTTGGATATCTCGTCCAAAGTGCGCGGTATCCCCTGCATCCGGCATATGGCGTATATCACTGCCGCGACAACGCTTTCGATGAGCCTTCCCCTGATGAGCTCGGCCTTGACTGCCTTCCTGTAAAGAAGCGCCGCGCTCTCCTTTATGTTCTCCGGAAGCCCGAGCGATGATGCGACACGGTCAAGCTCCGTAAGCGCTATGATGAGGTTTCTCTCCATCGAAGTGGAAACGGAAGCCCTCTTGTGCCATTTCCTCATCCTGTAGAGCTGCGCCTGCTTTTTGGGAGAAATCTTTCCTCCGCGGATATCGCGGTTATACTGGTCTATCTCGGTGACGAGGCCCTTATTCGGCCGCATGTATTTTATCGGTGCTCCGCCCCTCGCCTTCTTCTCCTTCTGTTCCGCATCGAAGGCGCGCCATTCCGGCCCCTGGTCCTGTATGTTTTCCGCCAGGATTAGGCCGCAGTCGCCGCAGATGATCTCGCCGCGCTCATAATCCCTGATAAGCCTTGCGCTTTTGCATTCCGGACATTTTTTTACCGCAGATGACATGTTTTCTACCTCCTCTCCCTCGTAAAAAATAGCAAACCTTAAAAAGATTGGTCTTTTATTAGGATAGGAATAGGTTTATAAATATTTCGGCAGGCCGGCCAAAAACGGCGGGCACCGGGTGCGGTTTCAACGTCGGCGCTTCTCTCGATACTTTTATAAAGCTTCTTTGCTCTCGATGGCATGCCTGCGCTCCGAGATAGTTTTATAAAGACTCTCTCAGTAATACAGCAGCCACTACGACGTGGCAAAAAGCCCGAAAGGCTATTTTTGAAGGTGAAAAGGATGGGACAAAAAATAGGATCTGAAAAAATTTCGCGGGAAGATGGATATCTCTATTATGTAGGGAAGGACGGATTCGTCTGGGCAGCACCCATGAAGCACAACAAGAGAGGAAAGAAAAAGAAAGTGGGCAGCGAGAAAGTCTCTAAAGATTCCGGCTTCATGTACTATGTTGGCAAAGACGGCTACGTATACAGGGCGAAGCTCAAGAACGCGTAAAACCGTTTTTTTTCTTTTTTCTATTTCTTTTTTAATTGTTCCTGCCCATTATCAACTTCACACTAATCCGAATGGTGAGAATTATGCATGTGATTATCTCTGACAGTAAAACAGGGAAAAGCTACAAGGCGGAAGTATCCAAGGACAAGGAGATGGAGTTCGCGGGGAAAAAGATAGGGGACGCGATAGACGGCGGAACCATAGGGGCGGCCGGATACGAGCTGGAGCTTACGGGAGGCAGCGACGACAGCGGCTTCCCTATGAGGAGTGACGTAACCGGCACGAGGAAGATAGGAGTGCTGCTCACTAAAGGCGTCGGCTACAATGCGAAGGAGAAAGGGATGCGAAGGAAGAAAGTCGTGCGCGGCAATGCGTATTCCCAGTCCATCGTCCAGGTAAATGCCAAGATAGTGAAGGAAGGGCCTGTGCCGCTCGGCGAGCTATTCAAGACCGAAAAGAAGGAAGAGAAGAAGTAGGTGGATCTGATTGCAGGCTGAGGTAAACATCGGGCTTCTCGGGCATGTCGACCATGGAAAGACGACCCTTACTTATGCGCTTACCGGAAAATGGACGGATACGCACAGCGAGGAGATAAAGCGCGGCATATCCATACGCCTCGGTTATGCGGATGCCTATATCTACCATTGCCCAAAATGCAACAGGATTACGCTTGACAAAAAATGCCCGGGCTGCGGCGGCCCGACCGAGATAAAGAGGAAGATTTCATTCGTTGATGCGCCCGGCCATGAAACATTGATGACAACGGTCATATCCGCCGCGAGCATACTGAACGGCGCGCTTTTTCTTATCGCGGCCAACGAACCCTGCCCGCAACCGCAGACGCTGGAGCACATGCTCGTGCTTAATACGACCGGCATACGGAACATCATAGTCGTGCAGACGAAAGTCGACCTTGTAACGAAAGAGAAGGCGCTTGAGAATTACAAGCAGATAAAGGAATTCCTGAAAGGCACTGCCGCCGAAAATGCTCCGATAGTTCCGGTTTCGGCGAACAACAGGCTCAACCTCGACAGGCTTGCGGAGAGGATAATAGAAAATATACCGCCGCCGAAATATGAAAAGAACGCACCGCTGAGGATGTACGTTTCACGCTCATTCGACATAAACCGCCCGGGCAGCGAGATAGAGAAATTGCATGGCGGCGTTGTCGGCGGCTCAATCGTCCTGGGCACGGTCAAGGTGGGGGATGAGATAGAGATATCGCCCGGCATATCCAAGAAAGAGGGCGCTCCGCCAGAACCCGTGTTCTCGAAGGTCATGAGCCTCCGCGAAGAGAGCGACGACATGCAGGAAGCCGGGCCCGGGGGGCTGATAGCGGTCGGCACGACGCTTGACCCGTCCATCACGAAATCCGACGGCCTCGTCGGGTCGATAATAGGGCGGAAGGGCGAAGTCCCGAAAGCCGTGAACGAAATCAATATAAAATACACGATGCTGAAAAGGCCCGACATGGAAGTCCCGCTCCTGAGGGAAAACGAGCCGGTGGTGCTGAGCGTCCATACCTACGCGGGCGTTGGGGCCATAACGAAACTGGCGAAAGGCAAGGCGACTGTAAGATTGAAAAGGCCGACGATAGTGTATAATAATATGAACGTCGCCCTGAGCAGGAGGGTCGGCCAGAGATGGCGCCTCTGCGCGTGGGGAACGGTTGCATAGAGCCACGCTATACTCTTTTTATTACTTATTCCCTATGAAGTAGTTATTTCTCAGGTTAAGAATGAAACAAAACCTGGGAAATGCGGGCGTTTTCGTTCGCCGAGGTTGGATTGAACGACATTTCGTTCACATCCCCCATCATTTTGCTTTGCAAAATGCCGAGGTCGTTTTGACCTTCGGTCAAATCCCGCAGCTCACATTCGTTCGCCGAGGTCGCCTAG
>JACCLJ010000007.1 GCA_013425425.1 Microcaldota archaeon | reverse complement strand
TTCGCCACATATTAAGTTAAAAAGATGCGTCGTTAAATTCTTTCCATGCTTTCAATCACTTTTCTCGGCACGAGCGGTTCTGTTCCTACGATAGAGCGCAGCATGCCCGCCATCGCGCTGAAATACGACAGGGAGCTCCTTCTCTGGGACTGCGGCGAGTGCACCCAGCGCCAGATGATGAAATACAGGATAGGCTACGGAAGCATAGACGCCGTTTTCTTTTCCCATCCCCACCTTGACCACTACCTCGGAATATTCGGGCTTATGGAGACGCTTAAGATCTCGGCGACATACCACCGGAAGATAAAAGTGTACGCGGCGGAGGACCTTGCGGAATCCGTGCGCGAGAAATACGAGTTTGTAGATGCAAGCGCATTGAAAAAAGGCGCGACATACAAGGGCAGCGGCTTTGAGGTCGAGGCTTTTCCGGTGAAGCACTGCAGGGGCGCATACGGCTTCGTATTCCAGGAGAACGACCGGATAAAGTTCCACGAGGAGAAGGCGCACTCGCTTGGATTGCACGGGAGATTGTTCGCTGAAATCCAGCAGAAGGGCCACGTTGCCGTTGGCGGGAAAAAAATAGCCCTCGAGGACGTGAGCTGGGTGAAGAAGGGGCTGAAGGTCGTCTACAGCGGGGATACGCTTCCGTGCGACTCGCTCCTTGAAGCGGCAAAGGAGGCGGACCTCCTTATCTGCGAAGGCACGCTCGATGCGTCAATGAAAAAGGAGGCGGAGGAGCGCATGCACTGCACCATGGAGGATGCCGCGCAGCTTGCAAAAAAAGCGGATGTGAAGCAGCTTGCGATAATGCACATAAGCCCGAGGTATTCGGATGCCGCGGAGCTGAAGAAATTCGAGGAGCCGGTAAGGAAAATATTCAAAAACACGGCATTCGCCCATGACGGCATGAAGATCGAGCTGAAATGAATGGATGAATGATGCGAACGGGATGATATTATGAAATATGCTATTGTCGGGTTTGTTCTGATTGGATTGCTTTTTGCGGGTTGCCTGCAGCCGGAAGTTCCGCGCAACGAAACGAACGGAACAATCTCGATTCCGAATCCCGCCGCGGAAAACTGCGCGGGCAAGGGTTACATTTACGAGATAAAAACCGATTCAGGCGGAGGGGAATACGGCGTTTGCGGCTACAGCGGAAGGCAATGCGAGGAATGGGCGCTATACCGCGGCGAATGCTGCCTGACCGACGGCGATTGCCCGTGCGAAGGGCCGAGCATAAAGAAATGCGAGGCGCAGGCATGCAGCTGCACACCCATACTTCCGCAGCAGAATGAAACCGCGGAAGAGCCGCCGCCTCAGCCGCCTCCCGAAAACACCACCGTGCAGGAGCCGCAGGTTCCGCGCTCGGACAAGACAGTAAACCAGTTCCTGCAGGACGGCCTTGCAACCGTGAATTCGGAGTTTTATGCGGAGCATGCGACCGGCGAATTCACCGTCGAAACATACACATGGATACTCGGCAACGTCGACATGAAGCCCGACCAGATTCCTATCGGAGGTGGAGACCTCGAAAGGGCGGTGCTTTTCAACGGCCAGAAGGCGAACAACATAAAGGGATTCGCATTCAAGATCTACATTCCTAAGGATGGCGGAAGGCCGGATGCGAAAGGCATCGCGGTTTTCAACGCGCAGACGGCTGCGCTCGACCTGTATTACGCAAACAGGCAATACGATCTGGACATCGCGTTCTATCCGTTCAGCCGGAACCTCTACGACTGCGTGATAAAAACCAGGGAGCAGTACCTTGCAGGAGATGGCAGCTACATAACCGCCTATCTTTTCGAATGCGGGGACAGCGGCGCGTTCACCACCTGACTGCCGGCAAGCAAGGCAATTTACAATATAATTAAAAACAATATTACGGAATCCTAGACATGCCTTCAGCACAGCAACAGAGCGCAAAGCAGCCTGCACAGAAAAGCATGGCAGGGCAGAAGGTGGCGGCATACGTCGCTTTCGCCAGGCAGAACGAAAAGCTCTGGGGCGCTTTCATAGTATTCCTCGGCACGTTTTTCCTTTTAGGCGCAGCTCCGTTCTATCCCGTTTATCTCATCCCGTTTCTTGCGCTCCTCTGCGGATTGCTCTGCTACCTGAGCAGGCCCCCTTTCGGCACCCTGCTGGGGGTGCTGCTTGCATTTCCGGCGATAATATATCAGTCGTCCGTTTTCGGATGGCTCTTCCTGCTCGTGCTCGTAGTGGTGCTGTTCGAGGTTTTCGAGAACTGGCTCATAATCTCGGTGCTGGAAATCCTCATAGCCGCGCCGTTCAGCTTCGGGCAGTTCCCGTTTCTCGGATGGATAACGATCGCGGGCATGGCGATTGCAACGCTTTATTTCGGTTCAAAGAAAAGCATCCTTATCTCCGTGCCGTCCGTCCTCGTCATACTCCTCCTCTCTTCATTGTGGCTCGTGCAGAACAGCGCATACATGCCTCTCAATCTCCAGCTTTACCAGCCCGGCAGGCCGGAGCTGATGTTTTCCAAAGGCGCGGTCGGGTTCGGGGATATCGGAAGCGCGCTGGGCGATGCATTCGGAGCTTTCCTGAGCTTCGAAAACATCGGAAAGATGTTTGCATCGCTGAGCTGGGTGGTCGGCAACATCTTCATCATACTTTTCAGCGATTCCGGGCTCGTCCAGCTTGCGGCATGGGTTCTCGCGCTCTATGCGGTGAGCGTTCTCTCCGCGAGGATAAGCAAAAGGCCGCAGCTCGTCTCCTCGCTCGCCCTCCTCATAACCGTTCCATTCTATTATGGAGCGGGCGTCATCTCAGGCACAGGCTTCAACTTCGGTTTCCTGGGCGCGATAATATTCTCCATAGCGGTTCTCGGCATAATGGAGCAATCCGGGATTACGATTTCAAGGGAACAGGAGCTTGAAAGAAAGGACAAGATGAAGGCATACGGAAAATTCGGCATGGCGGACATGGGAGTTGCGGGCGGGGAAAAGCTTGCGGATGTCGGTGGATACGAGGATGTGAAGACCGAGCTAAGGGAATCGATACTCGTTCCCCTTGAGAAAAAGGAAATCGCATACGCCTATGGCATAAAGCCGCCGAGCGGAGTGCTCCTGTTCGGGCCGCCCGGAACGGGAAAGACGATGCTCATGCGCGCCCTCGCAAGGGAGATGAAGTACAATTTCATAGAAGTGAAATGCTCGCAGATCATCAGCATGTGGCTCGGCGAGAGCGAGAAGAATATCGCCGAGGTTTTCGCGAATGCAAGGAAGACCGCGCCCACGGTGCTGTTCTTCGATGAGATAGATTCCATAGGCACGAAGAGGGAGGAGGCGGAAACGCACGAGGCGATAAAAAGGATACTCACGACCATGCTCCAGGAGATGGACGGAGCGGTTAAATCCAAGGAAAGCGTCATAGTGATAGGCGCGACGAACGTCCCGAACAAGCTTGACCCCGCGCTCCTAAGGCCGGGAAGGTTCGATAAAATCATATACATGCATCTTCCGGACAAGGAGGCGAGGAAGGCGATATTCAACGTTTCGGCAAAGCGCCTTCCGCTCGCTGAAGATATCGATTTTGACCTGCTTGCGAAGAAGACGGAACGCTTCTCCGGCGCGGACATAAAGAACATCGTCACGGAAGCGAAGAGGCTTGCGGCAAAGGAGGCCGCGGCAAAGGGCGTCATCATCCCATTGCGCATGGAGCATTTTATTTCTGTCCTCAAATCGCTGAAGCCGAGCGTCACGCTCGCGCAGCTCGAGGATTTCGAAAGGTTCCGCATGGATTTCGAGAGAAGGGTCGGCGCTGCGGAAGAGAAAAAGCCCGAGGAGAAAGAGGTTAAGTGGGAGGATGTTGCGGGCTTGGAAGACGTGAAAAAGGCATTGCTGGAAGCGATAGAGATTCCCCTCCTCCACGAAGACTTAATGAAGAAATTCAAGGTGAAGCCGAGCAAGGGAATCCTTTTGTTCGGGCCTCCGGGAACAGGCAAGACATTAATCGTAAAGGCAGCTGCGAACGAGCTCAACGTATCTTTCCAGTCCGTCAGCGGGGCGGAAGTGATGAAGCGGGGCTATCTCCAGGCGGTGACGGTGATCAAGGAGGTTTTCAACCGCGGAAGGGAGAATACGCCGGCGATAATATTCGTGGATGAGATAGAAACGTTCGCACCTGCACGCGGCACGGGCGCTTCGGAGATAATCGGCCAGTTCCTTACGGAAATGGACGGCCTGAAAGAACTGAAGGGCGTGGTCGTAATCGCGGCAACGAACAAGCCGGACATGCTAGACACCGCGATTTTAAGGCCGGGAAGGTTCGACAAGATATTCTACATTCCCCCGCCCGACAAAAAAACAAGGGAGCAGCTTTTCGCGATACACCTCGGCGAATTCGCGGAAGGCGTGGCTCTTGCGAAGCTTGCGGAGCTTACGCCTGATTTCACCGGCGCGGACATCGCCTCCGCATGCCAGGAGGCGAAGATGACTGCGCTTAGGGCGAAGATCGGAGGCAGGGAGCAGAAGATAACGACAGAGATGCTTGTTGACATATTGAAGAGAAGAAGGCCTTCCGTCACGAAGCAGATGCTGGTGGAATACACGGATTTCCTTGAAAAATACGGGGAAAGGAAATAATTCAGAGATGCCTGAATACTTCGATCTGTTCGTTCGCTTTCCCGATCTTCTCCTTTGCCGGGCTTTCATCGAATTGGAATTTTATTGCCGCCTGCATCGTTATCGCAACCGCCAGGTCGTCCTTGCCAAGGCCGATGGTCAGCATCCGGTCAAGCAGTTTTTTCTCCTCTCCGCTCAGGCCCTGCTTTCCGTCAAGCGCAGTTTTCTCAATCATCGCATACTGCCTTATCTTTCCGGCGCGCCATGCATGAAGCGCCTTGAGCAGGTATTCCATCTGCCCCTTCGAATAGATGCCCCTAGTATAATTGAACCCCAACGAGGATGTGCAATGCGTATCCCATGCATCTTCAGCGTTAATGGTTGAAAACAGGTCAAGAAGAACTTTCTTTTCGTTTTCCGGGATTTTCGATTCAGCAACCTCTTTCTTTATCTCTTCGGAACGTGCGAGTTCCTTTTTTTCCGGCTTTTTCTCGAATTGTCCTCTCAGAAAAACCGCTGACCAGTGCGATTCGCCCTGCTTTTCCGCAAGGTCGTGGAATTTTTCCGTTGGTTTTTCGCTGCCCTTTCCGTTACCCTTATTGTTTCCGCCCTTTCCGAATAAGCTCAATATGACTGCCATGCAACACACCATCTGCTCCAACTATAACCACGTATTACTAGTTATAACCATAAGCTTTTATAAAGCTATCCTACTCTAATAAATACTGCATTTGCGCTAAGTGATTTGATGGCAGAACAAAAGAGAACCGTAAATAAAAAAGGTGCTTCGGGCTGGGCCACTCCCTCGAAGATTGTGGCAGAAGTCCTCCTGGAAAGCAAGGCAGGCGCTCTGCCCCCCGCCGAGGCAGGGCAGGTCAAAACCGAGGCCAGGAAAAAGATAATCCAGCTCACCAAAAGGCTGGGAAGAGGCGGGGTCCCCCTTAGAGCCGAGGTAATAGGATATCTTGAGGCGCTTACGAGCAAAAAAACCGATGCCCGCGACGGCCTTTCAAATATAGGCGTGGCATTCAGCGGGGGTTTCAAAGCTAAAATAGAAATAAAAGGCGGGGATGGCGATACTGAAAAAGGAAAAGAAAAGATAAAAGAAATCGCCGACGAATGCGTAAAAATAGCCAGAGCGGACCTCTCTTTCCTCAAAAAGACGCTGGGTGCCGTGGAAAATGGCAAACATCTTTCCGCAGAAGAGCTTTCAGAACTTGCAGGGATTCTGGGAAGAAATAGCTACTTCAGGTTCCTGAAAGAAGCCTAAATATTCGGTTTTCCTATCATAACCTTTATTACTACGGTATCCTTCCCATTCAGTTTCTGAACCACAGCATAGCAGTTCTGTTTTGCCTCGGGCGTATTTGGCATGTCCTTGTTTAATGCCGCCTGCCCGACAAGGTCGTCAAAGGTAAGCTCGCCTGCTTTCTTGCCTGTTCTTTCGGCCGCATCGATTACAATGGGCGACTCGCTGAAACCGGCCATTTTCTGTATCTTATCCATGTTCTGCTGTGCGGAAGAGAATTTCGCGCCCTTGGGCTTTCCCATCAGTTCCTGCGCGGTTTTGAAAGGAACCACCGGAGCTTCGCCGGCAACAATCGCAATCTGGGCCGGCGCTCCGGACACCATGCCGTACCATCCGTCCTTATGGCCTATATCTTTCAACAGTGCAATAGCCGCCGCTTTGCCTTCCGCGGATTCCGGAAGAGCCCCTATCAGGCCCATCCTCTTTCCCGCCTTTGTCTCACTGAATGCCATGAAGGCGTTTACCTTCCCCTTCTCATCGAATGAAAGATTGAAATTAAGCCTCTCCAGAAGCTCTGCAGGATTGCCATAGCCCAGGCCCTTCTTGCCATAGGAAGCCTTGTAGACTTCGAATACTTCGTCCGCGTATTTTACTTTTTCCGCAGAAGGGATTTCCTTCCATTTTCCTCCGAATACGGATTCAGTTGCGGTCGGTGCCTTCGCTTCCATCTTTTCCGAGATTTTGGATTTTCCCAGAGCAGTTTCATACTGCTTGGCCAGATATGCCTCATCCACCCCTATACCCGCCTTTTCCAGCTGCTCTTTTATGTATTCCTGCTTCACTTTCGTGTACTCTCCTTTTTTTACAAGCTCGCCGCTTTTGTCTGCAAAAAACATGCCCTTTTCTGCTTTCTTGCCGCTATAATACTCATACGAGGGGACTGTGACGTCGGAATCCAGCGCTCTTCTCTCAGAAGGCAATCCCCCGGTTCCGATTTCCTTTCCAGTTTTGCCGGCCGGTTCGCCGGCACCCAGGAAGTACTTCGTCTCTCCTTTTTCCTCATAGACTATCCAGTGGTATTTCCATTTTCCATCTTGGGATGGAACGGTGATTCTGACCGCGTTCTCCCCGTAAAGTTCGCTTTTCGGAAGCTTTATGACCTCGGCTTCGGCTTTCCAGTCTGCCTTGCCACCATTGCCCACGCTTTTGATTACGTTTTCCTTGGGAACGTCTGGATGCAATTTCAGTTCAAGCTTTTTTGAATCGAAATACTCGCTTTTTGCTATTTCATAGACAAGCGGCATAGGTGCGGCGCTGTCCAGCTTCTTGGTCGGCGGATTTTCGTTCAGCAGTTTGTAGAACCCTTCGCTGACCGTTGAGTGGAGCAGGAATCCGCTGTCGGTGTGTCCGGAAGTGCCCTTTGCTATCTGCCCTCCCTTTATGATATGAGGGGGCGTGAAAGCCGGAGCCGCCTTCATCTCCATGCTGCTGGTGCTCATATAAACGGGGACGATATACGTTGCCTCTCCCTTCGCCGTGATATAAGCATATGAAAAAACCCTTCCCGCCTTGTCCATAAACGGCTGGGATGCCCTTACCTCGACCTCCTTCCCCGCATCGCTGACATAAGTCGCGATTATCTTGTATTTCCCAGTTTTCTCATCCTTTACGGGAGCGAACAAGTCCGGTTTTTCGTTGAACGCCTTCTCCAGAGTGCCTCCTTCGATTACTGCAAGGACGGGCGCACCGGTTTCCTTCTCAATATTTTGGAATATTTTTAGCGCATCTCCAGTTGCGATTGCGGTCGCCTTGAGGCCCTTTTCTGCATTAGGAAGTGATATGGCCGCTTTCTCCGCCGCGGCAGGCGTCTCCAGGACAGTAAGAATGGGTTCGCCAAGCTTTATGCCCGCCGCCTCGAACATGCTCTTTATTGCACCGTTGCTTATTTTGTTGTTCTTCAGGTAGTGCACCAAGTCTTCCGGATTGCGTATCCATTTGAACTTCTTCGGCTCTGATTTTACCAGATTCAGCGCATCCAACACCTTGGGCCCCACTCCTTCGGTCTTGAGTATTCCGATTAATTCATCTGGCTTGAGGTGCAGAAGGTTGTTGAACTGCTTCATTGCCGAATATTCCACTTCAGATACTTTGTACCCCATGACCTTCTCAGCTATTTTATGAAGCGCTTCTTCTTTTGTTTCTCCAGCGAATATCTCGACTTTATCGACGCCTATGCCTTTGCCCTGGATGGTGGCTTTGAAGTTGTCGCCCGCTTCTTTTACGGCAGCATCGAGCGCCTTCATCTCCACGCCATTAAGCGTCTTTTCGAATTTAAGCCCTATCGCCATCGGGCCGTGGTCATACGCTACAACCGGCACGTCGTGCTCCTTAAGGCTTTTAACCAGCGCATCCTGGTAGAGGGCGGTTATCGTATCCGTTACCGGGTGGCCGAGCAGGTTCATGACGCTCGGGCCGATTATGCCGTTATCGACATGGCTTACTCCCTTGCCGGCGTATTCGGTCATGTTCCACATTGCCTCTTTCGTTTTTTCATCGAAACCCAGACGGATGTTCATCACCTTATCCAGTTTCACATTCTCCGGCAGTTCCTTTACGCTCTTGATCTCAACCTTCGGCAACTCCATGGCGGGAAGCTTAAGGAATGCCCAAAGCGGATAGGCGTATTTGTTCTCCTTTTCCATTTTAATGAGGAGGCCCTGCGCTTCGCTGTTGCTCAGCAGCGATTCCATGTTTTCGAACGCTTCTTTCTTTTTCCCAATCGGACCGCCACTAAGCCAGGTTTTGCCTTCCCAGCTGATTGTCACATTGACGTCTGTTTCAATTGCGCTGAAATCGGTTATCGCTTCAGTGAGAGGGTCGCCCTGCTTGAATCCGAGTTCTTCCGCTATTTTCGCAACCTCGTTTTTAAGCGCTTTGCCGTAGCCCCCGGGAATGCTTTCCTGTTTCTCTTTGCTCAGGATGACGACCAGTTCATCTCCCTGCTCGGTGGTCCTTATCGTTGCTATGCCGAATTTTTTCTCAATATTTTTCGCTGCCTTGAAGTATATGAAAAGCCCGAGGTCGCCGAATGCCGGGTCGATGCTGTTTAGCATCCATGTTTTTCCCTTGTCGATGCTCAGGACGGTAATGTCACCCATGTTCACGTCCTTGGTGTATTCCTTTCCAAACAATCCTTCGAAGATTTCCTTTGCGCCTTTCGCTCCGCCTTCCATCTCGTTGTTCAGCGCCTTGTACAATTCGCTCTTGTCCTTGTGGATTATGCCATTCTCCTCGCTTCTAAGCTCTGCCAGGCTCTTTTTGACATCTACAACGTTTCCGATCTCTACAACTTTTCCTTCGGGGGTCTGAATGGTTTTTTTGTAAGTAACGGTGTCATAGAAATTTTCACCCACTATGCCCTCCTTTTCCGAAATGCCGAGAGTTTTCATCCCCTTGACGTACTCCTTCTTGTCTCCAGTCGTCGCCTTCTTTATGATGTCGAGCATGATTCCCGGCTTTTCAACCGCCTTCGCCGCCTTTCCGAAAATCTGGGCAGCAACCATCATCGGCATCGGCACGAGAGGCACCTTCGCGCCCTTCACCTTGACTTCCTTCGCCACCTTTTCCTCGGCGGCCTTTACCTGCTCCCATGCCTTCTTGCCGAGCGTTGCGACATCAGCCAGCCCAAACTTCTTGCCCTGCGCGCTTATCGCCTCCTCAGTTGCGAATTCCCCGGTGAATGCCCTGAATCCGGGCATCTTCTTGCCCATGTATGTCATCATGGGCTTGTGCGCCAGTGCATAGAACAGCGGAAGCGCGAACATCGCGAGATTGAGTGCGCCTTCCCCGTACTGGCCGGCCTTGAACATCTGATACGTCTGGTATCCGCCGTGGGCCACGAGCGTGCCGCCTATTCCCAGCTCGATTCCGGTCAGCGTATAACTTGCAATCTTGCCCGCAGTAAGCACTTTCGCCGCCTTCGTGCCCAGGCCGACCGCTTCGGCTCCTAGCTCCACTCCCATCGCAGCGCCCTTGAATGCTATGGCTCCTCGGAAGGCGAGCGCGGATGCAACGAGCATCAGCCCGGTGCTCCACGATATCGTATTCGTAACCTCATATTCCTTTGTCGCCATCTCGACCGTGGTTGCAATGAAAATTGCGGGATGCACGAAGCTCGCCGCAATCTTAATGGCAGAATTTATCTTTTCAGCATTCGCAATCTTCTTGCCAAGTGTGGCAGAATCCTGCGCAATCACTTTTTCGTATTCCTTGACCGTTGCAGGAGTGAAAACCCCTTCCTTCTTGCCCTCCAGCTTCGCCATGTAGCTGCCTGAAAGGTATTTCGTATTCCTTATGACATCATTCTGGAGGTCCGCTTCCTTCGTCGCAAACAGCTTGTCATCCGATGCCAACAGCGTGCCCTGCATGTTGTGCAAAGTTTCATTCAGCTTCCAGACATCTGCGGTTGCCTCTGCCTTTGCGCAATTGTCATAAACCTTCATGGAGCCTTCCTGGAAGAATGCGAGCTTCTTTTCCTCTTCGGCATAAGGAAGCTTCTCCAGGTCGAGCATCGCCAGGGCGCCGGTCATGTTATAGATGCCCTCTCCGTACTGCTCCTTCGCCTTCTTTGAATCAGGACCTTCCTTGATGATGAGGTTGAGGCTTTCCTGCATGTTCGCCGTCGCCTTGTCAATGGATTCCATCGCGGTTCCTTTCTTCACGAATTCGACATTGCCCATCTTGAGTGCCTGCTTGTACTGCTTTTCGGACAGGATATTGCCCATCAGCAGCACTCCCGTGGAGGCCGTTCCAATCGCATCCTTCTTGTCTTTTGCAAACTTCTCAATGTTGGAAAAAAATTTGTCGGTTTTTTTGTCGTCCTCCTTTCCCGCCTTGTAATCCTTCTCTATGGTTTCGGATTCGCCAAGAAGCTTTACTGAATCGTTGCTTGCTTTCTCCAGCTTGCCCACGATCTTCTTGACCTGCTCGGGAAATTCCGATACATACGGCGTCAGCCCCTTCTGGTATCCTTCCATGACCTCAGGAGTCGCCTTCAAATCATTCTGTATGTCATCAATGTTCGCAATCATGCCTTTTTTGACGTTCTTGTTCACCGCCTTTGCGAATTCATCCAGCTTGCTGTATGCCTTGTCCGCCTGCCTATTGTCGAGCGCGGTATGCGCTTCCTTCAATAGTTTCTCGGCTTCGCTGCTTTTTCCGTAAGTGTCAGAAGTCATGTTATAGTTGCTTTCAAGCTTTGCGTACTGGTCCCAGAGCTGCTTTACCGCGATAGTCACTCCATACTGCTTCAGCCCCTTCTGGAACGTCTCCTCCGCTTTTTCGCTTTCGCCGAGCGCGAGGAGCACCGCCTGCTCCACCGCCGCCCTCCCCTCTTTCCCGCCTATCCCCTGCTTCAATATGGTGTCGGTGAAAAATCCGAGATAGGCGAGCGCCTTGTCGCCCGCTTCAAACTTGCCTTCGTCATAAAGGCGCTTTATCTCATCCACCGCACCGGTGACGAAATTCTTCGTTGTTTCCTTCCATTTCGGGCTCTGCGCCCTTTCCGTGAAATAATCGAGCTTTTCCATGCGTGCGGCGTTTTCGACGTTATTCAGGACGACGGACATTGTAAGATAAGCTTCCTTCCTGCTCTCGTCCGTAACGCCCTTTTCAAGGCTTGCGGAAAATCCTTTCGCATAGGTTTCGAATTGCGAAATCCAGTCGCCCTTATATTTGTCATTTACAGCCCCTGCCTGGAGGAGCATTTCGCCCATTCCAAGCGCAAGCGTCGCATCATCAAAATTATTCTTCTTGAGGAATCCTTCCGCGGCCTTTCCCAGCGCGGCAACGATCTTGTTATCGCTTTTCTGGAATTCCATTGCGGCAATATTGAACTGCTTCAGCTGCGAATCGCCTTTCAGCTTGTCTATGCTTGCAGTTGCATCCTTTACAGCAACCTCGCCAGTCTCCTTTATCACAGGCACGACTTCAAGCGCGGGTTTCTGTATTTCTGCGTCCTTCAGTGCAGGCATGGGAAATCACATTTCATTTAAGGTGGGTGCATATTTCGTAGAACGAAGCGAGGCGCTCGGCCATGAATTCCACGTCGTTGCTTTCCCCGCCATACCGCTCCTTCCAATACTCAAGCGCATTTTTCCATTCCATAAGCCGTTTCACATTCGGGGGGATTTTCTTTCCCTTCAGCTTGGGTGCGTTGAGCTTCAGCGCGACATTTATCCTCCGCAATGTCTCATCCGCGCGCGCCTCTGCTTCCTGGTCCAGCGCGGCTATTTTGTCATCGAGCTCCGCCATTTTTATCATCTCGTATTATTACTAATATTATTCTAAACTTCTGTTTTAAACCGTTCCCTTTGGCTTTTTAAACATTTGGTCTGAATTCTCTAAGGTAAAATCATATCGGTTGGGAAACAAATTGAGAGGTAATTGAGAGGTGATTGAGTGAACTGCGTTCACTGCTCACCTCATAAAAAAATGAGGTGAAAAATATGGGTTTAGTCTTACCTGATGCGACAATGCTCGCCATGGGTGCGGGCGCAATCGCGTTGCTTTACGCGGCGTTTCTCGTCATGAGGATCATCAATTCTCCGAAGGGGACGCCGAAGATGCAGGAGATTTCTTCTGCCATCCAGGAGGGTGCGAACGCATTCCTCATGAGGCAGTACATGACGCTGTTGCCGATTGTCGTAGTGCTTTTTGCTGCGATTTACTACCTTGTGGGCGTGAACACCGCGCTGGCGTTCGTCGTCGGCGTGATTTCATCCGCGCTTGCAGGCTACATCGGCATGCAGACGTCGGTGAGGGGCAACGTAAGGGTTGCCGAAGCCGCGAAGAAAGGCCTTGCGGAAGCGCTTTCGATGGCCTTCAGCGGCGGTGCCGTGACGGGCATGGCGCTCGTCGGGCTGGGCCTCATCGGTCTTAGCGGGCTTTACATGTATTTCGGAAGCCTTGTCCCGCTCATAGGCTACGGGTTCGGCGCATCGCTCATTTCTCTATTCGCCCGTGTCGGAGGCGGCATTTACACAAAGGCAGCAGACGTAGGCGCTGACCTTGTCGGAAAGATTGAAAAAGGCATTCCGGAGGATGATCCCAGAAACCCGGCGGTGATTGCGGATAACGTTGGCGACAACGTAGGCGATTGCGCGGGAATGGCCGCTGACGTTTTCGAATCATTCGTCGTTACGGTCATCGCAGCGATGCTTCTCGGGTCTGCGATGGGCGTCCAGGCATACGTGACGATACCGCTCGGGATTGCGGCGATAGGAGTAGTAGGCAGCGTGCTGGGCTCGCTGTTCGTGAGGCTTGGAAAGGGGAAGCACATCATGAAGGCGTTCTACAAAGGCATAGCGGCGACCGCGGTCATAATGCTTGCGCTCGCATACGTTTATCTCGTATTGGGCGACACGGCAACGCTTGTGCACGCCAATGCGATAACATCGATGAACCTGTTCCTTGCGGTTCTTGTCGGCGTGTTCGTTACCGCGGCGATGTTCCTGATAACGGAATATTACACGGCAACGGAATACGGGCCGGTAAGAAGAATAGCGGAAGCGGCGAAGACCGGAGCGGGAACGAACCTCATCACCGGGCTTGCCGTCGGCATGGAATCGACGCTGCTTCCTGCGCTGGTTGTAATCGTCGCGATAATAATTTCGTTCAAGCTCGGGGGATTGTACGGGATTGCCCTGGCTGCATCATCGATGCTGTCGTTCTCTGCGATAGTGATCGCAGTGGATTCCTACGGCCCGATTACGGATAATGCCGGAGGCATTGCGGAGATGTCCGGGCTTCCTGCAAACGTAAGGAAGGTGACGGATGCGCTCGATGCCGTCGGAAATACAACGAAAGCGACAACGAAGGGATTTGCGATTGCCGGAGCGGCGCTGGGTGCGCTCGCCCTGTTCGTCGCATTCGCGGAAGAGAGCGGTCTTGTCGCAGCTGACCTCAGCCTTCTTTCAACGCCCGTAATCGTAGGCCTTTTCATCGGGGCTCTGCTGCCGTTCATCTTCTCGAGTCTGCTGATGACTGCGGTGGGGCGCGCGGCATTTGAGATAGTTGAAGAAGTGAGAAGGCAGTTCAGGCAGATCAAAGGGCTGATGGAAGGCAAGGCGAAAGCCGATTACGCGAGATGCGTTGACATAAGCACGAAGACTGCGCTGAGGGAGCTTGCGCTTCCTGGCATCATCGCGGTTGCCACTCCTCTGCTTGTCGGCTACCTGTTCGGTGCTGCCGCTCTCGGAGGATTGCTTGCGGGAGCGATTGCAAGCGGATTCCTGCTTGCGCTTTTCATGTGCACTTCCGGTGCCGCATGGGACAATGCGAAGAAGTACATAGAAGCGGGCGCATTCGGCGGGAAGGGAAGCGATGCGCACAAGGCTGCGGTTGTCGGAGATACAGTCGGCGATCCGCTGAAGGATACTGCAGGCCCGGCGCTGAACGCATTGATAAAGGTGCTGAACACCGTTTCGCTCGTTTTCGCGGGCGCATTGATCGCGGCCTCGCTGCACCTGATCGGATAATTTTTTCTTTTTTTATTTCTTTATTATTTTTTCAACCGCTTCCAGAAAACCGGCGGCTATCGCAACCGCGCTTTCCGCCTCTACTTCCTCGACTTCCTTCGTCTTTATGTTTTCATCGCCGTACATTATGCGGTGCCTCTGCTCCCTAAGGATATTCAGTTCGCTGATGTATCTCGCTTCTATGGTGCCGCGGTACCTTTCCTTCACGTAAGCGCAGAGGCAGAAATGGCTCCTTTCCTTCACGCCATCGCGGTATAGCAGCGCACGCGCCGCATGGAACATTGAGGTGTATGCAGCTATGAATGCCCATTTGAAAAGGCCATTCTCCAGCTGGCTTCTGGCGTCTTCAAGATTTTCCCCTGAGACTTTGAGGGAAAGCATCGCCTTGCCCATGTCGCTTTTGGTTTTTTTGAGCATCCCCTTCGCAAAACACTCTTCGATTTCGGTCATAGCACCACCGGCTTCTCCCCGTAAAGCACTATCGAATCTATGATTGCGTTGTCGTAGAATGCCTTGTCGACCCCGGCCTTTCTCCGCCATTCCGCAGGCGTGTAAATCTGGACGTTAAGCTCCCTCGCCCCTATCCCCGCCTTCTCAAACACGGCAGCGGTTTTTTTCGCATCCGCTATTACGATGATGTCAATGTCGCTTTTTTCGTCGTCCCTTCCCGTCGCGACGCTTCCGTATAATATTATGCTTGTGACGTTTTTCACTTTTTTCAGCACGCTTTCGGCAAATCCGCTCTTTTTTATCTCATCAAGGGAGAAAAGCACCTTCCATTGCCGCGCCAGGAAACTGCTCAGATCCGTCTTGTACTGGTGCGTCCGCCCTATGACCTCCAGCCCGACCATTCCTTCCTCCAGCATGTACTCAAGGGCATAACTGGCGGCGCTCGGCGCCATTTTTGCTTCCTTTGCGAGCGCAACTATCGAAAATTTCTTGTTTGGCCGTGCAAGGATTGCGTGCATGGCCCGTATCACGGCATACTTCTCAATCATATTCTTTATATAGAATATATACACTTTATAAAGTTTTTGTTTTAATTGAATTCTTTTAAAAGAATATATCTTCTTTATATAGAATGAAGCCGGCGGGAAGAAGCAATCTATTAAATTCTTCCAGTCCAAAAACTATTTCCCACGGGGGAGTGAGCCAATCTGGTATGCTGCCAGCTTTGGGAGCTGGTTATCTGAGTTCAAATCTCAGCTCCCCCATTTCAGAATTAGTTGTTCCTGTTTTTTACAAGGACGTGGACGGCTCCGAATTTTTTTACCGTGAAGCCGTAGCTTTCGTAAAGCCTTACCGCAGGATTATTGTTTTTCACTTTCAGGTAGATCTTCTTGTTTGCGGAATCGGAAACCTGCTCGAGCTTCTCCATGAGGGCGTTTCCCGCGCCGTTGTGCCTGTACTGCTCGTCCACCCCTAGGCCCTGGAGGACGAAATACTCCTCCCTTTCGATGAGATGCATGAAGCCGACTATCCCTCCGCGCATGGTAGCCACGAAAAAAAGGTCGTCCCCCCTAAGCTCTATGGCTGCATTAGGGAATACTTTCCTGATGAGCGGCATTATCTCTTTCAGCTCATGCTCGCATATCTCTTTTACCAGGCAGATCATGGGATTACCTTAATGCTATGAATGATACCGTAACGCTTTTATTGGTTATATTCACCGTGCATGCCTCGAGCTTGTTTGCGGCGGGCACCTTCACCAGCGTCGTGCCTCCCAGCCTCATAGTCCCCTTCTCCTCGTGTATATGCCCGAAGAATGCAACGAACGGCTTCTTGTCCCATATCGCCTTCAGCACGGACGGGCTTCCGGAATGCTGCCCGCGGGCAAGGTCGAAATAGCCTTTTGGCGGGCAGTGCAGCAGTAATATAGTATTATTATCTATATTCAGCCTTCCGAGCCGGTCATGAATCTCATTTTCGCCCAGCTCTCCGTATGTGCTGAATGGCGTGTAGCTGCTGTATCCGAAGCCGACCAGGTTAAGCCCGTCTTCCAGCTCCACCCGCTTTCCATTCACGCAGTTCCTGCTTCTCGACAGGAAGGAGTTCGCGCTTTCCCCCTCCCAGTTTCCCGGTATGAGAAAAAACCTCGGAAACGAGGCGACCAGCTCTTCCAAAAAGGAAACGCTCTGGGAATTGTCCCCGCAGCTCAGCACATAATCGAATTCCTCCCTGTTGGAAATCTCCCTGAGCTTATCGAGAGCATCGTCTTCCTGATGCAGGTCGGAAAAAACAAGCAGCTTCATTCCTTTCCCCGTTCGTATCCTTCCATTATCTCCTTGTACCTTTTATCGAAATCGGCTTTCAGCCCTGCTGCGATGAAATGCTTCGTGAATGCATCCGCCCTCGCGGCAAGCGCGATCTTGTTTGCGAGCGCCCGCGCGATTTTTCCCCGCACGGCCTTGGGCGAGCTTGATATCCTCGCATGCTGGAATATTATGCCGTGCTTCGGAGGCGCAATCCTCCTGTTTTTCAGATGCTTGAACAATGCCTTTTCCGCGCCAAGCACCTGGATTGTGCTCGAGGCCATCATCCCCAGTTTTCTCAGGGAGCCGACGTGCGCGACAAGCTTTGCGGCTATCTCCGGGCCCGCAACCTCGGACATGTTCGGGCAGAGCTCCTTCGCAAGCGCATTCTGGTATACTTCATATTCCTCCTTAAGCCCGTAGAGGGTGAGGATGGATTCCGCAAGGGTCGTTATCTGCCTCATGTCCTTCTCATCCAGATTCGCGCCGAGGCTTTTTCCAGCCTTTTCAACCGCGTCCATCCCGTTCTTCTCGCCTATAAGCGCAACCAGCCCCGCCTTGTTCATGTTTTTCCTGTCTATGACAAGCACCGCTTCGACGAACTTCTTCCTGTCCTCGAGGGGCCTGAATTCCGGGAAGTAGACCGCATACCACTCCTCGAGCTTCTCAGTAAGCTGGTTTATGACCTTGTCTATCGTCACTATGCTTTTCGCAGAGCCGCCGAGCATCATGTCCCTGCTCTTGAGCGCATCCTGCGTGCTCTCCCGCGCCCTTCTGACGAATCTCTCCCTTCTTGCGAATCTTTCGTCCGGTGGCTGGTCGTACCTGCTCTCTTTGCGTGGACTCACAAACTCTTCCCTTCCTCTCGTGCGTTCGCCGCGGGGTTGGTCATGTGGCTGGTCACGCGGCTGGTCACGGGGCCGTCCGTATCCTCCTTCTCTGCGCGGACTCGCTGTCCGTTCCCCCGGACCCGCGAACCTTTCCATCCGTGAACCAACAACTCCTTCCCCTCGTCCCGCGCGTTCATTGCGCGGCTGGTCGCGGGGTTGGTCACGGGGCCGTCCGTATCCGCCTTCGTTGCGTGCACCCTGCGAGCGTGAATAATCCTGCTGATACCTGCTTTTGCCTTTCATAAACTAATTTTACAGCGGGATGTTTAAAAAGCTAAGGCTTCACATACGGATGGGGGTTGGTGGGTTTCTATCAACCCGAAGTGGGCAGCAGCATTGAAACAAACGCCTCAGGCGGGTAAGCAGCCTACATCAAAAAACAAAAAGAAGCCTCAGATGGGTAACTCATCAAGCACGCGAGAAAAACAAAAGTAGCCCTTATGTACGGCTATAAGCGAACTTGCACTACGTCTCCTGCCTTATTTTAATCTGTAATTTATAAACTATACTTTAGGTGAAAGGATAATCTTTTTAAATATTGTGTTGGACACTCTCTCAAGCACGAGAGATGGATTACCATCTCTTGTCCGAAGGAAGTTATTCTTCGGAATTTTGGACCGTGTCCTTCTGTAAGAATACAGGAGGCAAAAAAATCAGCCGCCATTAGTTATTTTCGTGAGCGGTCCATAGGCGGTTGGAAAAAAATTGAGGTGAATAAATGAAAGTAAACCTTAGGAAAATCGGCGCAATTGTTGCCGGTGCCACCATCCTGGCGAGCACAGCAGCATTTGCAGGTCTCTACTTTGGAGACACGATGTTGGTAGACGACAACGGCGCACCAGTAACCAAGGTTGTTGTTGGTGAAAAAGGAGCAGCATCCGATGGTGTTGCAGGTGCACTTGTCGCAGGGAAACTCGTAGGGGAATCCTACAAGACGGAAACCTTGACCGCAAACGTGGTCGGAACCGCAACCTGCGGAGCAGGAGCAGAAGGTGGAACCGGTACCTGTGCAATAACTCAGGAGAAAGCACAGCTTGAGATTACCGTTCCGGGAGGAGTCTCTGAGGGGACGTATACGATAAACAACCTCATAGGGGACTACCTGAACAGAAGGATCTTGGACAGGTTTTACAACGAACCTAACCCATTAGACCCGCAGTACACGGATTCGGCATACCCAATTGGCGGCTCTGACGTCTCGGAGAATGCAAACCCATTCACCAACGCTGATGGCGCTGGAGGAAACATCGGACCATCAGAGGTCTACATGTTCAGGGTATCTGGCAGCATGTTCTCCCCGTTTGTAACAGCATCAATAAAAGACGATGCTGCGGCAAAGACCTACTCTGAGCAACAGGACTTCTGGGTAAGGGGAAGCAACTACTATTCGGACAGCGACAATGAAGTAGTCGGTGACCTTAGGTTCGCGGCATACACCCTGAAATTCAAGGGCGCATCCGACGACTTTGGTATCCCGGTGTGTACAACGCCGACGAGCCAAGACTACACCTACTGTAAGAGCGGTGCGGCAGACGCAAACTTTGATTATGCAACGGAAACACACAAGGTGAGAGTTAACTTCCTTGGTGAGCCGTGGATAATCAGCGAGATGGGTCCGCCAGATGCAGCTGCAG
>JACCLJ010000006.1 GCA_013425425.1 Microcaldota archaeon | reverse complement strand
GGATGGCTTACGACTCAAACATAACCGATACGCCGATAAGATACCAGACGGGCATAGGAAGGAGCAACATAGACAATTCAAAGATAATAATGGCGGACATAGACTGCGCGAACGTAAGCAACTCCAACCTTACTGGCTTCGTTTACATATCGAGAAACATAACTCCGATACTTGCGGAGCAGGGAATCACTATCGACCTGCCGTTTGGCGACCTGGCGTGCGGAAGAATTGAAAATTCCAATGTTGTCGGAGGGGCATTTATCGGCGGAGACATCATAAATTCGGAAATATACGGCGTGCCGGTGATGGCATTCGCTGATTTCGAAAATGCCAGCATCTCGAACCTTTATCTTTCGGAAGGCAGCATGACCATAAACATAACCAAATGGGCGCCCGGCGTCACGAACTTCTCCATGGGCGGCATCCCAAGCTTAGGCGAACTGCCGCTCGGATGCGCCAACGACACCATATTCGCGGTTGACGGGGCGCCTGAATTCTCGCTGCAAAACACCAACACGAGCACGCTGGACTGCTGGCTGAAATTCGTGAACTCGTGGAACACGAGCATGAACGACGTTCGCTTCAACAACGCCATAGGCGGGCCTACAATAAGCCTGTTCAACTCGTCGATGCTGCTCACGAACATAAACTACGATTTCAACGTGAAGCTTAAGCAGCCGGAAGCATACGCGATAATCTACGGGCTTAACAACGGCGTGACCGGGGACATATGGCTCTCTTCAGAGCAGCAGCACATGGAGAACAGCATGATATCCATGAATTCCAGCGCATACACGTTCCTTGACGGCAGGGTCGTGCTCATAGTATTCGAAAACGTCAGCACTTACGACGGCAGCATCTACTACTATCCGGATTTCACTACCGACTATGCGCTCATAGTGGAAAACGGGACGGAGTGCGATCCAGCGCGCTGCCAGAATATCACATACGACGCGGTCGCAGGAACGCTCAGTTTCGCGACAACGAACTTCTCATCATATGCAATCGTAAGGCTGGATCCTCCGTCTCCGCCTTCCGACGGCGGCACCGAATTGAAGAGGATGTCCGCCACGCGCGATTACATATGCCCCGATGATATTTTGAGAATCACGATTACCGGAGCCAGCGGCTTGCCCGTATCCGATGCAAGGGTTGCGATACAATATCTCGGCGCAGCCGGCTACGTTGCCGAAGCGACCGTATACACCGACTCGGATGGCATAGCCGAAGCGGCGTTAAGCATGGACGGCGCATACCGCATACTTGCAAGCGCGGGCGGCTACCAGAATCTCGAACAGGGCTTCGACTTGACCTGCTGCCAGTCGGAGGAAATCCCGCCGGAGGAGCAGCCGGGTGAAGAGGTTCCTCCCGAAGAAGAGATAACTCCTGAAATACCGCCTGAGGAGATTACGCCGGAGGTTCCGCCGGAAGAGATAACTCCCGAAGTTCCTCCTGGGGAAGTCCCGCCCGAAGTTCCGCCAGTAACTCCACCTGAAGAAGAAAAGCCGAAGGAATGCTGCTTCCTTGGAATCTGCGGAGGAGTATTCGGCATCTGCTGGTATTGGTGGCTGCTGCTCCTCATAATAATCGGGATAGCAGCCGTGCTTGCGTTTACCGTATTCGCGATAGGAAAAGGAAGGAGAAAGGGCTTCTACAAGCCTTCATGAAAATTCCCCAAGCTCCTTTCCGCCCATCTCTGCTTTTTTCCAGGAAATCCCGAAGCTTTTTTCGCTTTCGCTGAAGAGCGATAGCGGAACGAATCTCCACTGCCTGCCGCGCCGTCTCCATGCAATATAACAGGTAATGCCCGTGTTCGCTTCCCATCCCTGAAGATTAGTGAACTGGTCCCTGTCTATGTTCAGGTTGTCCCTCTCTATGGCTTTTGATTCGAAAGCGAACTGCATGCCGTGCTTGAAGGCGAGGATGTCCGGGCTGAGCGAATTCACCCCGCTGCCCGCGGCCCGTATTACGGAATAGCCCTTGCCGGAAAAATAGTCGATAAGCTCCCTTTCGGCACGCGAGCCCTTCCTGTATGTCTGCATAAAAGCGCCCTGGCCGGTCAATCGTCTTCCGGCGCCGTCGTCTTCTTCTTGTCGTCGGCTATGTTCTTCGTAAGCGCCGAAAGCCTTGAAAGTATTATCTTCTGCTCTGCGCTGAGCACTATTCTTCTCGTCCTTTCGACCGCATCCGGATTGACGGAAATGCTCGTGATTCCGAATTCGACAAGCTTCTCCGCGAATTCCGGATAGACGCTCGGCGCCTGGCCGCACAGCGAACACGTAACCCCGTAGTCGTTGCACGTTGTAATGACTATCTTCAGCGCCCGCAGCACGGCATCATTCCTCTCATCGAATGCCTTTGCCATGGTCGTGTTGTCCCGGTCTATTCCGAGGATGAGCTGCGTGAGGTCGTTCGTGCCTATCGAAACGCCGTCTATCCCCTCCTCGCAGAATTTGTCTATGAGGAAAACCGTGCTCGGCACCTCGACCATTATCCACAGCTTGAAATCCTTCGTTCGGTAAATGCCCGTCTCCTGCATCGATTCCTTTATCGCGCGCAGCTCCCCGATTTTTCGTATGAACGGAATCATGAGCCAGAGGTTCTTGAGGTGGTACTCATCGCGCACCTTCTTTATCGCCTTCAGCTCCATCTTGAAGAGGTCTGGTTCGCGTATATATCTCGCCGCTCCCCTGTATCCCATCATCGGATTCTCCTCGTGCGGCTCGTACTTCTCCCCGCCATCCAGGTTCTTGTACTCGTTCGTCTTGAAATCCGTTGCGCGGTAAACGACCGGCCTCGGATAGAATGCAGCGGCAAACCTTCTCAGGTCCGCTGCCAATTTGTCGATGAACTCATTTTCCTTCCCATCCACGATCATCTTTCTCGGATGCGCGCCTATGCCGGCAATAATGAACTCCGCTCTCAGCAGGCCTACTCCGTCGACGGGCAGTGCCGCAACCCTTTCGGCCTGGTCGACATCCGCAATATTCACGTAAATCTTCGTCCCGGTTATCGGCACGTATCCAGCGCCGTTGGTTCCGGCAGCTGCAGCCGCCTCTTTCTTCCCTTCAGGTGCCGCAAGCATGCCCTCGTAGATTATGCCGTGCGTTCCGTCAACGCTTATCGTTTCCCCTTCCTTAAGGATTTTTGTCGCTTCCTGCGAGCCTACGACGCATGGAACCCCCAGCTCGCGGCTGACTATCGCCGCATGGCTCGTCATCCCTCCGGTATCCGTCACGATCGCGGCGGCCTTTTTCATCGCGGGAACGAAATCGGGCGTCGTCATCTCCGTGACGAGCACATCGCCGCTCTCCATCCTCTTGATCTCCTTTGAGGATTTTATTATCTTGACAGTTCCGACTCCCACGCCGGGCGATGCGCCCAGGCCCTTAAGCAGTATTTTCGCTTCAGATGCGCTTTTCCCCTCCATTTTCACACCCTCCTTTTTTGTCTCTTTCTTCTCCTTGTCCAGCGTTGTTATCGGCCTTGACTGCACGATGTAAAGATTTCCTTTTTCAAATGCATACTCTATATCCTGCGGGAACTGGTAATGCTCCTCTATCCTTGCGGACATCTTCGCAAGGTCCTTTATCTCCATGTCGCTGAGCTTCTGGTGTCCCTGCATATCGTCCTTTATGTCAACCTTCCTGTTCTTTCCCTCCATCTTGATGAGCATCCACGGCTGCTTCGCTATTTTTTTGTCTGCTATCTCCATCTTGTTTTTGTCTACTCTGTACGTATCCGGGGTTATGGAGCCGCTCACAACAACTTCGCCAAGCCCGTACGCGGCTTCGATGGAAATAATATCATTGTTCTGCGTCATCGGGTCTACCGTGAACACCACGCCTGCCTTCTCGCTCTGCACCATCATCTGCACCACTGCTGCAAGCCCGACCTTCATATGCTCGAACTTGTTCTGCACCCGGTAGAATATCGCCCTTGATTCGAACAGCGAGGCCCAGCATTCCCTGACCGCGTTCGCAACCTCCTTTTCTCCGAAAATATTAAGATAAGTGGATTGCTGCCCTGCAAACGAGGCGGTGGGCAAATCCTCGGCAGTCGCGCTCGACCGCACAGCAACATAGACCTGCCTTCCGCTCATGTCATTCATTCTTCTGTAAGAGTTGAGTATATCCTCGTAAATATCCCTCGGGATCTGCCCTTCTATTATCATTCTTTTTATGTCTTCTGATGCCTTCTGCAGCGCATCATTGTCGTTTACGTCAAGGCTCGCCAGGATCTTCGTTATCGGTTCGCGGAGATTGTTCGCATCAAGATGCTTGAAATAGGCTCCGCTGGTGACGACAAATCCGGGAGGCACGGGAAATCCGGCTTCGTACATTTCGCCGAGATTTGCTCCCTTCCCGCCTGCTTCCGCAAGGCTCTTCCTGCTCAGCTCCTTGAACCACATTACATTCTTCATATTGCCCGCACCTCTAAGAAAAGATGACTACCTTTCAGAGATTAGGTTTAAAATAGTAAGTGGTGCGGAAAAAGTTTTGCGCTAGTGCCTGAACTCGTAGCCCGTTTCGAAATACTTCAGCCATTCGTCCGGCTCGGGCTTTCTCTTTTCCCATTCGCATCTGAACCTCTCAAGCGAAAGCTCAAGCTCGTGCTTCGGCTTCGAGGCGCCTACAATAAAATTGGTCGTGAATGGATTCGACAGGAATTTGCTGGCCTTGACGATGGCTGCAGCCCTTGCATATCTCACCGCATCCCGGGCCACTTCGGGCCCTTTCCGCAGCACCGCCCTTATTCTCGTCATTTTCACAAACCCCACATATAGCAAACGCTAAGCGTTATGAAAAAGAAAAAAATCAGAGAAAAGTGTAGAAAGAGATAACAGAAAGCAGGAAGCACCCAGAGACTCTGTAATGGGTTAGAAATAGGCCTTTAGTAACCGCGGGCTGAAAACCTCGCTTGCGCTTAGTTCTTACACCCCGGTCCTATCAAACGGATCTGCTATCCGCGGCATTTGCCTCCTCGTCTTGAGAGTCGCTTCGACCTTAGATGCTTTCAGGTCTTATCGACATGGCGCGTAGCTGCCCGGCAGTGCCATACTGACAACCGGTAAACCAGAGGCGCCGGATCTCCGTTCCTCTCGTACTCAAAGATCCTTCCTCTCAAGAGGCAACACTTCCAGAAGATACTACCGTACTGTCTCGCGACGTACTGAACCCAGCTCATGTGGGACTTTAATGGATGAACAACCCAACCCTTGGTGGCTC
>JACCLJ010000001.1 GCA_013425425.1 Microcaldota archaeon | reverse complement strand
CTGCAGGACGGTCGGCATAAACGCGGTGGACATAAACATGCGGGCGCATACGAAATCGAAAACGCTCATGCATCCCAGCGGCGATTTTGAAATCGTATGGAAGGCGGTGCTTGAGCTTTATTCCGAGCTCCTTGGCGAAACATGGCTGCCTTTCAGGAGGGTGGGCGTGCGCGTGGAAAGATTCGAGAGCGTGAAGGGCCAGAAAAAGCTTGGCGAATTTTAGAAACAAAAAGGTAGACTTTTAAACACAAATATCCATAATTGCACTTATGGCAAAGAGTTGCACTAAGCAAGATTCCTGCGAACCACTAAACCGGGCGAAGCGTGGCGTCATTGAGCTCGGAGACAAGCTGGTCCAGGTCGAGGGGCTCAGGAGAATCGCTGAGGAAAAGGCGCTGATGGACCATCTCACAGGTGCGTACAACCGCCGGATTCTGGATGATAAATGGAACGAGCTAGCCTCCGAGCTGACCCGATTCGGGTTCGATTCGTGCCTCCTGTTCTTCGACGTTGACAAGTTCAAGAAGTTCAACGACAAATACGGCGAGAATACCGGAGATAAAGTACTGGAAGCAATCGTTGGGGCCATAAAACCGATGCTCCGCCCGTACGACGTGATAATCAAGTATGGAGGGGAGGAATTCATCATCCTCCTGCCCAAGATAAATTTTGTCAACAAGGAGATTGTTCCTAATGAGAAAAGCATAAGGAACGCGCACGCAATCGGAGAGAGGATAAGGGAAAAGGTCGAAAGCATCAGGATGACGCCCTACGGCACAGATGAACGCGTCGGCGTTACCGTCAGTATCGGAGTGACACTCCTTTCGGAAGCAAACGACCTGAACCAACTCGTTCAAAATGCAAATGACGCCGAGCGCGCGGCGAAGGATGCGGGCAGGAACAAGACTTATATATTTTATGAAGGGAAAGTTGATGAGAAGCCGCCCCAATCTTAGCCCCGTTTCTATCTGTTTTCCCCCTTGTATTTTCCCTCGTAAAGGGATGACGCCTTTTCCGAGAGTTTTATGAAAACCAGCTGTCCGATTTTTGCATTTCTCTTCAGGATTATTCCATGCTCATTGTAAACCACGAGCAGGGCCTCGCTCCTTCCTTCATACCCCGGGTCCCAGAGCGCGCAGTCGAGATTGGCACCGCAGCGCAGCAGCGAGGAGCGCGGAAGGCACATCGCCGCAACGTCCGCCGGAATCTTCACGTATTCGTTGAAAACGACCTTGTAGGAGCCCGGCTTCAGGTGGACCTCATCGTTGGCGTATTCAAGCAGGACAGTATCGCTTATCTTCCTTGAAGAATTGTCGAAGTCTATCTTTCCTGCCGAGCTGAACGCCCTCGCCTCCTTCAGGGTGACGTCTATTCCCGCGGGCTGGTACTGGCTGTCCGAAATGACTTTCTCGATGACATCCGAAAGATGCTGTCTTGGCAGAATCATAATAATCGCTTAATCGCTTTGTCGGATAACGATTAAAAACTCTATTGCAGAGTTACCTGCCATGAGCGAGAGGGCTAGGAATTCTTTCATGACGCAGGTTAAACGGGCGCGTGCCAGGAAGCTTAAAATCGTCATGACCG
>JACCLJ010000119.1 GCA_013425425.1 Microcaldota archaeon | reverse complement strand
ATATCGAGATGTACGGGGGCGGATGGGTGTCCACTATTATCGTGTCATAGACCGCATCGGATGTCGCTCCGTTTGCATTCCTGCACTGCACGTATATGTATTTCGTCCCGTCACCCTGCGAAAGCTGCCATTGGAACTTCGAGACATACGGCGCCCAGCTGCCCCAGGTCACCCCATCGTTCGAAAGCCTGCAGTCGCTCGCGAGGGTGGCTGTAACATACACATTGATATTCAATATCGAAGTATATCCGGAGCCGTCGCCAAGCAGCACCGAAACGCTCGGCTTGTCAACGACCGTGAATCTGACTGTCTGGCTTGCGCTCTGCACGCCGTCGCTGCAGGTCACCGTAAGGGCTCTCGACCCCGCATTGGCATTCACCGTTATCTTGTGCTGCACGCCTGCATCGACAACGCCTATCTCTATCGCGTTTCCGCCGTCAAGCTGCCCGCTGCACGTGACCGTTGTTGAAATCGGGTCCGCAACGGTGAATATAAGGTCGAACATTCCCGCATACTGGCTGCCGGAAACCGGGCTCGTTATCGTTATCGTGGGCGGCGTGGTATCAAGATAAATCGCCGCAGAGGCCGGCTGTGCGGTATTTCCTATGCTGTCCTTGCACTGGTAGTATACCTCCTTCTGCCCGTCTCCGGAAGTAAGCTGCCATGTCTTGCTCGTGATGTAGCTTTCCCAGTCGTTCCATGAAACACCGTCGTTCGAAAGCCTGCATTCTATCGCGCCCGTCGCGAAAAGCGAAAGCGCAACGCCCTGCTGCGAGGCGTATTTCGCACCGTTGTTTACCGTTATCTGGAGGTTCTGCGGAGGCGCCGTCTTTGCGGTCGCGCTTGCCTGCTTCACCCCGTATTCATTTCCTCCGGAATCAACTGATTTTGCAGTATAATAATATGTCGCGCCGTTCGAAACTGCCGTGTCCGTATAGCTCGTTTCCCCGGCAATCAGCCCGGAATTTATCTTTCCCCCGAGCGTTCCGGATTCCGTGCTCCTGTAAACATTGTATCCCGCTATGTCGCTGACTGCGCTCCATGCGATCTCTATCCCTCCCGCAACCGGAGTCGCGGTGACATTGGAAGGCTCTTTCCCGACACATCCGAAAAAAAACAGGGAAACGGCCAAAATTCCGAATAATGCTAGTCTGGCATTCATATTTTCACTCTCAACCTGATTATGCATAAAACGTTATAGGTTTAAAATATTCCGTTAGTTTAGTTATTCCAATTTATAGCGCCGGGCTGACAGATCGGCTATGTGGCCGCCTGCAGTCGTTCGTTTTTATCGGCTTAAAAGCCGATGAACGGCACAAAGCGGCACAGAGGGGTTCGACTCCCTTGCCCGGCTTTTTTCTGTTTTTATTTTGCGCTTCTTCTATCTGCACTCGTTATTCGAAGTATCGCAATTGTCAGACTGGCAGTCGGTATTGCTTATGCAGAACTCGCCGTCCGCGCCCTTCATCGCGCCGCTCGTCCTTTCGTAAAGCAGGTTCGACTGCTGTTCCACCTGCTCTCCCGCGCCCTGCGCGCTTTTCATCAGCTGCGTCGCGGCGATGGCTACAATCGCCAGCACGACTGTTATCAAAATCAGCATTTCCGCTGAAAGTTGTCCTTTCACCACATCACCCAGCCTATTTTGATGTGTAGAGTTTATATTTATTTTGATTTCGCTGTGGAATACCCCATCAGCTTATAGGCGAGCTTCGCGGCAAGAAAATCAGATGCAACCTGGCCTTTTATGGGCGCAAGCTCGACAACGTCAAATGCGACGATGTTTTTCTTTTCCGAAACCTTTTTCAGGAGCGAGACGACTTCCGGCCAATGCAGCCCGCCGGGCTGCGGCGTCCCGACTGCAGGGACTTCCGAAGGGTCGAATCCGTCCAAATCTATAGTAATATATACGTTATCCGAAAGCCGCTTGATTATTTTTCCCGCATCGAAATCGGTCCCATAGACGGCACCTCTTATGCCCTCCCTCTCGATATATTCGCTCTCCTCAATGCTCATGTCGCGTATCCCTACCTGCACGGTTCTTTTCGTAATCTCGCGAATGCGCCGCATGACGCATGCATGGCTGTTCCTATCCCCACGATACTCATCTCGCAAATCCGCATGCGCGTCTATCTGCAGCACGGACAAATCACGGTAGCGTTTTGCGCATGCTTTCACGGGAGGCACGGTTATGCTGTGCTCGCCGCCGAGAATGACGGGCAGTTTGTTTTTTTGAACAATATCGGAAACGCTTTTTTCGAGTTTTTCGTATCCCACTTCTTTTGCAGTATGGATTTTCACCTTTTTGTCTATCTCATATCCAAGCTCGGCATCAAAGCTTTCAAGCTGAAGGCTCGCTTCTATTATTGCCGCAGGCCCTTTCGCGGTGCCGGGCATGTAGCATACCGTTTTTTCATAAGGGACGGGCAGCACAACGACGCCACTCTCCGCAAAAGCATGCCTGCTTCCTATGAACTTTTCCATCCATTCACCCTATGTATTCCTTTGCCAGCCCTCTCAGCCTTTCCAGCGATTCCTTCGGAGTTTCTACCGTATTGAGCAGATAAACAGGAACTTTGTCGAAAAGCTCGCCGAAGAATTTTTTCCTCTGCTCAAGCCGCGCCCTGCTCCTTACAAGCTGGTGCGGATTGCAGAAATCGTGCTTCAGCATGAAGGCAAGCGCCTCTTTCCTGCCGAGCTTCTGCAGCACCGGCCTTCCCTTCTCCCGGGTAAGAATGACAAAGAGCGAGAGCGTCGAATCCTTCCTTATCCTCTCCCCGCCGAACAGCCTTTTCACATCAACTATCGCCCTCTTGCTGCTATCCATCTTCATGCCCTTCAGTTTTGCGCGCAACTGCGGCCATGTCTGGGCAAGGTCATTGCGGACATAAGAATTTTTCTCCGAAGAAAATACCGGAATGCAGTTGTCCGCAAGCCTCACGAAAAACCAGTCATCCGTAAGGAAGCTGAAAGCGCTGTCAAGCAACAAACCGTATGTGAGCGTCGTTTTTCCGGAGCCGGAAGTGCCCACAATCCCGATCCCCCTTCCTCCTTTGTCGACAAATGAGCCATGGACCGCATATCTCCTGTGCTCGGAGGTGAAATCCTCCATGAAATCCGCGACGAGCGCAAGCCCTATGCTTTTCACCCATCCGTAATAATCGCAGTTTTTCACTATTGCGGTTTTTGAAAGCGGTTCGTAAAGCACTTCAAGCCTCTTTCCGTCCCGCACCGCGAACAGCCTTGCATGCGGCCTTATCCAGTCGGGCATGGGCTCGAAATTGTCCTCCCACATCTCCTTGAACTCTGGATTGTTCGTGAAGAATTTGACGCACGTGCCGTGTATCGCCGCCTTCAGCTCGTAAAGCCCCATGGCGTGGTATCCCTGCATCATGCGTTCTTTCTCTTTCGGATTTATGATTTTCACGGAATATTTTTCTGGCATACTCTAACCAATAGCTTTCTATGGTTTAAATTCATTTCTCAGGCCGAGAAGCATCCTTAGCACAACCTATTTAAGCATTTACTAACACAATAAACCTATGGCACAGGGAGACGCAATCAGGGAAATCATAAACACCAGGCTGGACGAGCTCAATCCAACAACCAGAAGCATTCTTGAGCATTCGCAGGACGAAACAGTCAGAAAAGCATACGCAAAACTTCTCGAGCTTGGCCTTACAGGAGAAAAGATAGCAAGCCAGGCACAGCTTCTAGGCAGAGACCCGGAAATGCTCCAGAGAAATGCGGATGCACTGAAGAAGCTTGGCCTTACAGATGAAAAGATAGCAACAAATGCAGCACTTCTAGGCAGAGACCCGGAAACGCTCCAGAGAAATGCAGATGCACTGAAGAAGCTTGGCCTTACAGGAGAAAAGATAACAAGCCGTGCAGAGCTTCTAGGCAGAGACCCGGAAACGCTCCAGCGGAATTACGAATGCCTAAGAAGGTTTTTCTCAAAAGATGAGATAACAGCAAATGCTCAGTTGCTCGGAATTTCAAAGAATACTTTGCTGGGCTCGGTGCAATTTCTTTCTGCCCTGGGAGTCGATTATCACAAGCTTCCATTTGCATGCGGAACGAAAGTCGGCACAAAAAGAAAGAAGATTGCGGTCCTGCTCAGGGAGAAATATAATTATGATGCAAACCTTAACGAGAACGAGAGACGCGAGCTTGCAGAAAAGGCAAGGGAGTTTGTGCGGGCGAGGCCTTACATTCTAAAAATGGGCGAGAAGGCGATAAAGAAGACGTATTGCTGATTTCCTATATTCCGAGTTTCCTGTGCTCGACCATCATGCACCTGCCCATCACGACCTCAAGCCCGTTCTTCCTCGCAAGCGCTGCAGCTTCTTCGTTCACGATGCCGAGCTGCATCCAGACTACCTTCGCCTTTTTCTTTACCGCCTCGCGGACGATGGGAAGGACCTCTGCCGAAGGCCTGAAGATATCCACTATATCGATGGCGTGCGGAATAGCGGCAACGCTTGCATAGCATTTCTGCCCGCCGATTTCATCCGCATTCGGATTCACCGGATAAACAATATAGCCGTGCGCCTTGAGATATTCGAAAACAATCCTGCTATCCTTCGATTCGTCGCGCGATACGCCCACCACGGCAATGTGTTTGTATTTTTTCAGCATTTCCGCGATTTCCATGGATGATTGGCGGAAACGAGAAATATAAACCGTTGCTGGAAAACAATCCTCATGAAGAAAAAGCTGATGCTCATCCTTAATGCGATAATCTCAATCGCAATCGTAGCCGTCATCCTCCATGTCGTCGGCCTGGAGCAGGTGATTGAAGACATCAAGGGCATAAACCTCTTCTTCCTTTTGGTATCGATATTCTTCCTCTTTCTCATGGACCTGGCGCTCACCTACCGGATAGTCATCCTGCTGAAAGAAGTCGGAATCAAACTGAGATACATCGATGCGCTCAAATCCCATTTCGTCGGCATGCTTGCGGCGGATTTCACCCCTGCGAGAACAGGCTATTTCGCAACCGCCGCGGTGCTTAAGTACAATTATGATGTGCCATCCGAAAAGGCGATGCTCTCCGTCTTCGGGCCGCAGATATTCGATTTCGCGGTCAAGGTCGTCGCTGGCTGCATAGCCATTTTCTATATAGCGACGTATTTCCTTAAAATCGAGAACTGGTGGGTGCTCTCCCTTGGGGCGGTCGTAATGCTGATGCTTATCGCGGTCATGCTCCTTCTCCTGTTTTCAAAACGCTTCCTCAGACTGCTCTCCTTCCTTGAAAAAATTCCCATAGTATCCAAACTATATGCGATGATGTGGAGGATGCAGGCTCATTCGCACGTAATCACGAAAAAAACGGCGGATATTCTCGCGATAATCGCGGTCGCATGGACCTGCAAGGCGCTTTCGTGGTATGCCGCCGCGAAGGCGTTGGGCATAACAGTGGATGCCGGATTCCCGGAAATCGTCTTCTACTATTTCCTCCAGCCGCTCGTGACCATGCTTGAATTCGTTCCGTCGGCAACCATCGCCGGCCTCGGCCTCAGTGAAGGCGCATCGGTGCTGGTCTTCTCCCTTTTCGGCATCCCTGCCGCGCAGGCGATGGCGTTCGCCCTGGTAGTAAGATTCAAGACAACCCTCCTGCATTCCATTTCGGTGCCGGAAGCGCTCAAGGTAATGAATAAGCCGCTGTTGTAGCGTCAATCTTCGAACCTTATCGAAAAAGTCGTCCTGTAGTACCTTCTTCCCTCTCTTCTCCCCATCAGCTTTTTCGTTATCATCGCATGCAGGCCGAGCGCGCCGCAGCTCTCAAGCACGGACCTCGTGCTTCCCACGAACAGGTCCATTCCCCCGTGCGTTTCCTCCGTTTTCGTTATGAACGACTTTGCCTTGAGCATCCTGATGAGCATCTTTGAATACTTCGCGATTGCCTGTTCATTCCCGCGGAGCTGGACTATCGCCTCGACATACCCCCCGGCCATTCTCGAGCAGTCCTGGCAGATGGTTATTTTTTTGATGAATTCGATATACCTCGGTACCGTAACGCTTGTGCCGCACTTCTTCACGGTGAAAAATGCCTGCTGCTTCCCGCTGTCGTAGGTTACGCTCTCGAACTCGCCCTTGCATTTGCCGGCGATATACTCGTCCATCCCCTTCTTGTCGAAAGACACCCACTCGCCGCGTATCCTCATCCTGCCGCATCTCTTGCACGTTTCGATTTCAACAACATCCGGAATCCTGAAGCTGAAGGGGTAGCAGTCGATGCAGAACGCTTCCAGGAACTGCTTCTCTTTCTCCGTTTTACCGCATTTCGGGCACATGTGCATGATTTAAATTTATTGGGAATGAATTAAAATCCCATGAGAGACAACCTGAAGAGCGCAGTGGACCTCACATCATACCTCTTCTCGCTGCCTTCATTGCACGTGATGCTCGCCGGAATGCTGGTTGCGGCGGTTCTGTTCGGGGCTGCGATAAACATCCTGCAGCCTTCGGAAAATTTCATACTGCGTTCCCTGCAGGACGGCCTGCTCGTTTTGTTTGTGCCTGCCGCGCTCACAACCATAGTGGTAAAAATCCTGATAAGGAAAATGCCGCTTAAGAGCATAGTTGCGACCGCATTCGCAGGCGAGGTTGTTTACGGAATAGCATACGTGGTGGCATTTTTCGTAGCCGACATAAGCCAGTTTTACGGAGAGATGGTCCTTCTCACCGGAGCCGCCCTAGTATTCATCTTCTGGTACGTCATCGCGAGGATCGTTTTCATCCTGAAATACCGCTCCATCCTGTTTGCCATAATCCAGCTTCTCTTCTATTCGCTTTTCCTTTTCAATTTCCAGACGGTCGCGATCGCGGAGGGCACGCTTTTCGACTGGGCGACAAAGGCATATATCTCATCTTTCATACTGCTCGGCGCGCTCTACATCTTTTTCCTGATAATAAATGCGCCGATGAAAAAAACTTTCGGCGTGAGCAGCACGGATGCGGTCTCGCTTTTCCTCAACCAGTGGATATACAAGAAAAACGACCTTGAAAAGGCATTCGAGAAACTTGGCGAGAACGCGAGGACGCTGGTAGGGGTTGTTGGATTCGGGCGGGCAACAGACCGCATCCTGTTCATAGTGCCATACGTCCATTTCGGGCCTTTCGGCAGCCTGGGCGGAAGCGAGTTCTCGCACCTGATAGCAGAGGAAGTCAAATCGAAATACGGAGCGGAGGCATTCGTTTTCCACGGAACCGTAACGCACGACCTCAACCCGACGTCCTCATCCGAAATAACAAAAATAACCAAAACAATAGGGAAGATGCTCGAGCGCGCGAAATTCGACAAAAAAACCGTTTCGCTATGCACCGGAAAAAGCGGGGAATGCATCGCCGAAACGCTCGTTTTTGACGATAGCGCATTCGTGGGCGTAAGCCGCGCTCCTCTCGTTACGGAGGACATAAACTTCGGCCTTGGGCTTTCCATGCTTCTTGAGGCCGAAAAGCATGCGAAAATCGCGGTGGTCGCGGACCAGCACAATGCGGAGACGGGCGAGATAACAAGCTTCGAGCCGGGCAGCATCATTGGCTATAATTACATCAGCGCGGTTGCAAATTCATTCACGAAAAAAGGAAAAGAAGAGGGCCTTCGGATTGGCATTTCGCTAAAGCATCCGGAATCCGCAACGCTGGGCAGCGGAGGAATAAAGATAGCCGTGCTTTCGACTTCGCCCAACTACGTTATCGTGCTTCTGGATGCAAACGGCGTAACCCCGGAGTTCAAGATGAAGATAGAAGGCGAAGTGAAAAAGCTGGGCAGTTTCGCGGTCGGCGTCTTCACAACGGATACTCACCAGACAAACGTAGTCCGCGGCGTTCTGAATCCCGCGAAGGAAAAATCAGAAATAATCGAAGCGGTCCGGGAAGGCGTAAAGGAAGCAATCGCGGACATGCAGCCCGCTTCCGCATTCGTCGACAAGGAATGGTTCGACATAAGGGTGCTGGGCGCAAAGCATTCCATAGAGATAGTAAGCACGATCAATTCCATCGTCGCGGTTGCAAAGATAACCGCGCCCCTCATACTAATCGGAGCAATACTCGTGCTGCTTGCTATTCTTTCGAAGGTCTGAGTTGTATCCTTTCTATCTTCACTACCTGCCCCTGCTTCATTTCCTTCATGCCTTTCGCATCAAAAAGAGCCTTTCCCATCCCGACAAACTTGCCGGATTCGGAATAAAGCGCGATAATCTCGTCTTTTGCTATCTTCCCGTCCGCATCCTTCAGTCCGGGCGCCATTAACTGCGCACCTGAAAGCAAACTGGAAACCGCATTCTCTTTCACCGTCACCCTCTTCGCTTCTATGTAATCCTCCGGCCTTTTCAGCATCTTCAAAAGCTCGCTGCCATCCTTTTTCTCTTTCCAGAGCCACATCGCATCTATGAGGTCCTGCATGGTGACCGTTTCCTTCACGCCTATTCTTCCCACCGCAGTCCTCCGCAACTCCTCCATCCTCGCCCCGCCGCATTTCCTTCCGATATCCTCGCACAATGTTCGTATATACGTCCCTGCATCGACCTTCGCTTCAAAAAGGACGAGCCTTCCCTTCCTCTCGAGGAATTTTATGTGATAAACATGCCGCTTCCGCGCAACCTTGCGCACCGCGCTTATTCTCGGTGGCGTCTGAGTAATCTCGCCCGTAAACTCCCTGAACAATTCCCTCACGCGCCCGTCCGTTATCTTCTCGTCCCTGAACTTGATTATCCCGACGTATGTCTTCGTTTTTCCGGCGATGTACCCGAGCAGCTTCGTGGCCCTCCCGAGCGCAACCGGAAGCACGCCGCTCACCTGCGGGTCGAGAGTGCCTGCACGGCCCGAGCGCTTCG
>JACCLJ010000085.1 GCA_013425425.1 Microcaldota archaeon | reverse complement strand
ATCGCGGGTTAGCCTCAGTTTCCCGAGGTTATCCACGTCCCTAGGTTAGATTGACTACGTGTTACTCAGCCCTATGCCACCAACAGAAGTCTGTAAGTGGACTTGCATGGCTTAATCGAAGTCTGATAGCGGTACCCTCCAGCAGGATCAACTGGAATTTTTCCAGTGTATCTGCTTTTACACGAATTTGGAAGCACGTTGTTTATCGGAATTGGTCTTATTTCGGATACCTTGCTCTTGAAGCGTGAGTCAAATCCAAAAGTATCGGATTTCCACAACGTGAAAAAAATTGAACGACGTTCAATCAGATTTCCACGGAAATACAGATGTCTTACTCTACATGAAAAATCCTGCAGAGAAGACAGGTGAGCTATTAATAGAGTGCTTCCTCTTTATAAATCTTGCTGTGATTCGGGCGGTCCTAATACGACGGCAACACCATGGTATTGTAATATTCCATCATCCTCTCAATCATCCTCATGCCCACCGGCAGGCCGGTGAGCGCACCGATTGCGCTAAGCACCGCGAATGTCGCTATCGCATCCAGAAGATAGCCCGCTGTTATTGCAGCGAATGCCCGCAATTTGTCTATCGTGTAGAGCGTCGATGCAAGAACGATCAAAAGGTAGAGCGAATACGGCAGGAATAGCAGCGCTAAAATGCCTGCGATGCAGCCGATGCATGGAACCAGGCTTATGGTGGTCAGGACGAAACTTATTATCCCGACGGCCAGCAGGAATCTGCCTCCGATGAAAAAATATTCGCCCATCTTCGCCTTTCCGCCCAATGCGGTTGCGATATAGTGCGTCGCTGCGATGCCTGCAATGATGCCGAAAAATCCTACAATAGAGGATAATGCTATCACTATGATATATCCATTGACGTCCATTCCGAGCAATGCCAGGGGGTTCTCTCTCGCTTCCGAGGTAGGCAACCTGCTGAAAACCAGCTCGGTCATCATCGCCATGAGGCCGGTAAGGAATCCGACCGCCGTCACGCCGGCCATGTACAATATCCCGGTTCTCAGGTCATCTCTTTTGTTTTTCTTTACGTAAGCGGCTATCTTTTCATAATGCAGCATCTGTTTCATGTCTTCCATTGATATCATGCAATTCAACCCCATCATTATTTCGCACATATCTTCTTAACCGCATCAGGGATTTTGCCGACAAGGTCGCTCGCAAGGACCCCGCAGAGCTTTTCCTTGGCGGCCATGCTTCCTGCAAGGCCGTTTATTCTCGCGGCATAAAATGCGCAGTCGAAGGAATCATATCCCTGTGCGAGAAGCGCGCCGCATATCCCGGCAAGCGTGTCTCCTGTTCCGCCTTTTGTAAGATAAACCGATTCGGGCGCTTTTTTCACACTCTCGGTTCTTTTTCCGTCTGAAATCACGTCTATGTGGCCCTTAAGGAGTATCGTGCATCCGAGCAGAAGCGCGGCATCCTCGGTTATTTCCTTTCTTTTCTCCTCATCGTCCGGAACCTCCCTGCCTACTACGGTCCGGAACTCGCGGGCATGCGGGGTCACGACGTCATGCTTCCGCGGCTTTATCCCTTTCTCCCTGATTGCATGTATTGCATCCGCATCGAAAACAAACGGGACCTCGGTTGCTTCATGTATTTTCTTCACGGTTTGGAGCGTTTCCCCCCTTCTCTCAAGTCCCCCGCCTATCACGACCGCAGTTACTTTCTCGCCCAAAAGCTTTTTTATGTCGAAAATATGCTTGGGGGAAAGGCATTCTCCATTGAGCGGATACGTTATTATGTCAGGCGCAAATCCGGCGACTATACCGGCGGCGCGTTCCGGCGCCGCGACGGTGACTAAGTCCACGCCGCTTCGCAGTGCCGCAAGCGCATTGAACGCGGGCGAGCCGGAGTATCTCCTGCTTCCCCCTATCACAAGAAGATGGCCGAAATCGTATTTGTGGCTCCAGGGCTTCCTATCCAGCATTTCAGCAATTTTTCGCATGATTGGATAAATATGAATATTTTAATATAGCTTTTGTCCATTAGTATCTGGGGTGGTTGCGTGTTCTTCGCAATTTTGTCAGACAAGCCGGAAGTCCGGGAGAGGTTCTGCAAGGCGCTGGGAAAGGAAACGGGCAAGGAAGACCTGGCTTTCTATTCGCTAAGCTCGGGCGGCAAAACAAACACTTTGGTCGAGCCTGCCCTTTATCCGCAGAAAATCCAGCCCCTGGTTTATTCGCTTTATCTTGCCGATTACGTGGTTGTAATCGCGGAACAGCTTACTCCGCAGATAGGAGAGATTATCGTGGCGCTGGAAGCGTTAAAGAAAGACAGGGGGATGCTCGTCACCTCGCTTAATCTGCCGATAAAAGGAACCGTTCTTGAGAGATACGAGAAAGTGACGGATGAAAATGCGGCAAGGGAAAAGCTTCTTGCAATCAATGAGGAGCCTTCGCCGGAAGGCGAACTTCTTGCATTTGTCGACAAATACCTCAGCGTCAAGAGCGTTGGAAACGTTGCCATCGGCGCAATAAAAGAAGGCAGGATAAAAAAGCACGACAAGATTTTTTACCTTCCGGACAAGAAGGAGATGGAAATCAGGAGCATCCAGCTCAATGACCTGGAAGTTGAGGAAGCGAAGGCCGGCGACAAGTTCGGCATCGCATACAAGGGCGAGCCGATAGACCGGGGCATGGTCGTTTCCCTGAGAAGCGAGTTCGAAAACAACCGGAATATCATGGGAAGGTTCCAGCAAAGCCCGTTCTTCAAGGATGACATCTCGCGCAAGCTGCATTTCTGCTACGGCTTCAATTCAGTCGAGGGCAACGTGATGGAAAACTCGATAGCATTGGACAGGGAGATGTCATACAGGAAAAGGGACCCGCTGCTCGTCGTGGATGCAAGCAACCAGAAACTGAGAATTGTAGGGTCGTTCACGCCCATCTGACGTCATGCATGGTTTTTTAAACGCTATTTTACATAAAATAGACACATGAACGCGAGAATGTTTTTCCAACAGGAGATGCCAAAATCAAACTGTGCGGCAAAATCAAATTTCCGCAAGTATTTCATTGAGCCGGCCGGAATTGTCGGTCGAAGCATCAAAAAATGCGCCGCAGCTGGCCTGCTTTCGGCTGCACTCCTGAACGGTGGTTGTGGAACGACCATAAGTTTAATTGCCCGTAACCAGGTAAAGGTAGCGGCAGAGGCGTCCCCTCAAGAAATCCAGAAAGCGGAAAAAGAGAAAAAACACATGCTTGCCTGCGGGGTGGGGTTTGACATCGGGGCTGCCCTCGGAGGAATCCCGACCGCTGCTGCGCTAAAGGCGAACCAGGACAAGCTTACTTTGGGTGACAAGAACGACACCCCTCTCGGGGATAACCACATCGCTCTCTTCTCTCTTGCCGCAGTAGTAGGGGCATCCTTTATCTTCGGGGGCATCATCTGTGCTGCAACCGATCCGAGTCCGGGTGGCGGCATGCCTTCAATGCCGACATACTCGCCCGGCGGCCCTGTTGGTGTCAGCCCCTGGCATTAAGCCTTGGCGACTATGCATCAATACTATTTTAAACTTCCTACGCGCAATTCTATACGGGCTAGGTTGGGGCTAGGGGTCCCTTTACCGCAAATCCCCTTTAGGCGGGCCGAATGCCTGGAAAGTCATGTCTGGAGGCCGCGTCTTTCATCTTAAGCGTCGATGTCCTGCCTTGCATGACGGTCTGTTTTGTGAATCGGGTCAGGCCGGAAGGAGCAGCCCTAAGCACCTCAGTCCGTGCTTGTGAGACCCAGGACGGAGCAGATGGTGAAAGCTCCACGTCTTTCAAGCATGGCAAACCAGGAAGCCCACTCTAATCAATAAATTTAAAAATGTAAAAACCCTAGGCACTCTAGTTTTGAGGTGATATCATGACGAAAGAGAAAATTATCGAATTGCTGAACCATGCGCTGGACCTCGAGCATTCGGCGAACATCCAGTACCTGAGCCATGCGGAAATTGTCGAGGGGCAGGATGCAGAGCCGATAATCGCAAAGCTGAAGGAAATCGCAAATGACGAGAAAGGGCACGCGGAGAAGTTCCGGGCGCTCATAGGCGCTCTTGGCGGAGTTCCGAGCATCAAGATGGCACCGGCGCATCCTGCAAAAACGATAAGGGAAATCCTTGAAGTGAACCTTAAGGACGAGAAGGAAGCGGTTGACACCTACAGGAAGATACTCGAGGAACTGAAAAAGGAAAAAGGGCAGGGCTATTACGACTTCAAGCTCGAGCATGACGTAAGGCACGTGCTTATGGAAGAGCAGGAGCACATAACCGAGCTGGAAGTGTTGCTTGGAAAATCAGGAAGCAGCTACTGAAGTTTAATATTTTTCCCTTTTTATTTTCCTATCATGCAGAAACTTCTGGAGCGGATAGGAAAAACCAGGAAATCGCGCACCGGCAGGGTTATCGCAAAACGCATGCGCGAATTCACGGCGCTTGGAAAAAAACCGTCAAATGATCTTTTCAAGGAGCTCTGCTTCTGCATCCTTACCGCGAACTACAGCGCCGAAGGCGGCATAAAAATACAGGACGAAATAGGCAGCTGCTTTGCCGCACTTCCCGAGAAAAATCTTGCGAAGAAGCTGAAAGCGCTGGGCCATCGCTTTCCGAATACGAGGGCAAAATACATATCCGAAGCAAGGTATTGCAGAAATACGCTGAAGGAGACGCTCAAATCCTTCAAAAATGGAAAGGAGGCGAGGGAATGGCTTGTCAAGAACGTCAAGGGGTTGGGCTACAAGGAAGCAAGCCATTTGCTGAGAAATATCGGCTATAATGATGTCGCGATAATCGATTTCCACATAATAGACCTGCTGGCGAAGAATAGCCTAATAGCCAAGCCGAAGACGAAAAGCCTTTCAAGGAAAAGATATCTGGAAATAGAGAAGACGCTGGCGAAGATAGCTGGCAAGTCGCACCTGAGCCTTGGGGAACTCGACCTCTACTTATGGTATATGGAAACCGGAAAAGTCCTGAAATAGCAGGAAGCCGACTATGAATGCGCCCGTTCAACAAGGTCCTTGGCGGCCTTTTCCGCTTCCTCTTTCACTTTTTCCTCATCAACGGTAAGGATTTTCCTGTTCCTCATGACAATTTTTCCGTTTATCATCACGTCCGTGACGTTCTGCGGTCCTGCGGCATAGACGAGATTGGCGATCAGATCATGCTCGGGCACCATGTTAACCCCGCGCTCAAGCAAAACGATGTCGGCAAGCTTCC
>JACCLJ010000070.1 GCA_013425425.1 Microcaldota archaeon | reverse complement strand
CGGACGACGAGGGAAACATAATCCCGGACTGCTTCCTGATGAAGCCGGGCTCGACGGCATTGGATTTTGCCTTTTCATTGCACACGGACATGGGCGAAGGGTTCATCAAGGCAGTGAACGTAAAAACAAAGCTTCCCCTCGGCAAGGAGCACGCGCTGAAACATCGTGACGTGATAGAGCTTTTTTTCAAGAAACCCTGAAGCGCGGATTACGTTTTAAAGCACAGGGGCGTGATTGATAGTAAATCGCTTAAATTATCGAACTTCTCTAACGCGATTTACTGCTAGCAAATAAGCCCGAAATGTTCGGATATTTTGCTTATTTGCTATGAGATGGCATTTGGAAGATGATTTTACTCTTATATGCCGCCCCAGGCAATAGAAATCCTTATTAAGTCATATACATAAGATATCCCTAGATGATACAATGGATATCCATGCGAAATTCAGGGGCGAAGTCGCGGAAACGATAGACGAAATCATAAAAAGGGGCCGCGCAAGCACCAAAACAGAGGCGATACGCCTTGCGATTTTAGACTATAGGCACCATCACATTGAAAACGAAGAAGAAAGAGGGTTTGCACCTTACGTAAACAGGGATATCTGGGAAGATAAAAAGGAAGATAAAACCTGGCTGAAATATCTTAAGGGTAGAAAGAAATGATACGCAAAGAGCAGAGGGATGTCTGGCTGATACGGGCTCCGTTCTCGGATTATTCTGCCATGAAAGTCCGCCCCGTAATCATCATCTCCAACAATCCATACAATCGAAAAACTCCGGATTTTCTGGCCGTGCACATAACAACAAGAACGGATCATCAATATTCGTTACCGGTATCCGCCGGCGATTTTGTAAGCGGCGAACTGGCTGATGAAAGCATCGTCAGATTCGACACTATCAGCAGATATGAAGAAAAACTTTTATTGAGAAAAATCGGCAAGATAAAGCCGGAATGCCATAAGAAACTTTATGAAAAAATTGTCGGGTTGTTGAATCCGGGAACCGTCGCAGGTAGATAGCATGTTCGTTGCATTTTCAACCTTTGAAAAGAAGGATGATGCGGAGAGGATGGCGAAGCATCTTGTGGAAAAGCACGTGGCCGCATGCGTGAATGTGATAAGGATAGAAAAATCATTTTACCGCTGGAAGGGCAAAGTCGAGGAAAGCGGCGAATACCTTCTCGTCATAAAACTGCCCAAAAAGAATTTCGGGCGCCTGGAAGCCGCAATAAAAGCGGGCCATCCATACGAAATCCCGGAACTGATAGCCATGAAAGTCGAGAAATCCAGCAGTTCGTACTTCAACTGGGTGAAGCGCTGCTGCCCGTAGTCATTCCCCTGCCTTTTCCTTCAGCTTGTTTATCGTCCCGCTCGTCCTTTTTGCAACGATTCTCGCAGGCTTGCCGTTCAGCTCGCTAACGAGAGCGAGAAATCCAAGCACCTCGTCAATCTTGCTCCTTTCGCACCTGAGAATGCCCGTTTTGCCCTTTGCATCGTATTCTATCAGCTTAAGCTGCACGAATGAAGCTCCGTATTCCCCGAAGAATTTCATGGCAGCGGCGTAAAGCCCGTGCTTCAGCTCGTCTTCGCTGGCTGCCTCTCCCTTCACTTCGAAGAGCACGTATCTTTTTCTCTGGGCGTGAGCCTTTGTCATGCTTTAAACCTCACTTATGCAGTTTTAAATTCTTTGATGTTTTTAAATATGTTATGGAACGCGTTCTGATAATCTGCGGAAGCAAGAGCGATGAGGAAATAGCCAAAAAAACGATGGACACGCTCGGCGAATTCGGAGTGGCATACAAATTCGAGGTTGCATCCGCCCACAGGAATCCGGAAAAGGTGGATTCGTTCGTAAAAGGCACGGGTGCGGACGTGATAATCGCAATCGCGGGCCTTAGTGCCGCGCTTCCGGGCGTGGTCGCGTCAAAAACCGCCAAACCGGTGATCGGCGTGCCGGTAAACGTAAAACTCGACGGCCTTGATGCGCTACTTTCAATAATGCAGATGCCGCCAGGCGTTCCCGTTGCCACAGTAGGCATAGACAACGGGAAGAACGCCGCCCTCCTTGCAATCGAAATACTCGCTCTTAAGGACGAACCACTCGCAAAAAAACTGAAGGAAGCCAGGGCAAAGAAGTAAAATAAAGTGAAACAAAGTGAAACACATGGATAAGCCAGAATTTCATTTCCCGAAAACATTGGAAAAGCTGAAGCGCGGAGGCCCTGCGGTGACGTTGCCAAAGGACGCAGGCATGATTATCGCCTATTCCGGCATAGGCAAGAACTCGAAGGTAATCGAGCTTGGAACGGGCACCGGCTTCATGACCGTCCAGCTTGCCAACATAGCAAAGGAAGTAATCACTTACGAAAAGAGAAAGGAGTTCGCAGAACTCGCGGCGCAGAACATAAAGAGGGTCGGGCTGGACAACGTAACGCTGAAAGAGAAGGATGTTTTAACCGATTTTGACGAAAAGGATGCGGATCTTGTCTTCTGCGACATAGCCGAAGCGGAAAAGATTGCGGAAAAGGCGCATGCGGCATTGAAAAAGGACGGCACGTTCGCGGCGCACTGCCTCAACGTGGAGCAGGCAAAGGTCCTTGTTCTCGAGCTCAGGAAACATTTCAGGG
>JACCLJ010000061.1 GCA_013425425.1 Microcaldota archaeon | reverse complement strand
GCCATTTCGGGAGTTTCATGCCTACCGCCACCGCGCCGCTAAGGGCTATCTGCGGCACCGCAACACCGATGCATGCAAATTTCGCAAGTGCCCTCAATGCTACGTTGTCGATATTGTCTGCCCTTTCCCAGCTGATCCACGGCGTCGTCAGGTAGTTGTCTGCCAATTTTAACGAGGAACCGACTATTTTTTCAAATGCGTTGTAATCCCTCTTGAACTTTATCCCCATCTCTTTTAACGTGCGTTTGGCGTCATTCCTCTCTTTCCTGCTTTTCGAATTGTAATACTTTTCAAAATTCAACAGGAGGTAAGCGGCCATTGTTCCGACTATCTCTTCTTTTTCATGTGTTTTAGCCAGCTCTTTGTAAATGTTGTTTTCGTCAAGCTTGGATGACATTTTTCCGACTGCCATTTCAACAAAAATCCTGCATCTCTCTTTGGTGTCTTCGGATACCTTCACTTCCCCCTTGCTTTCCAGAATACCTTTTGCTCCGAGTAAGGCGTAATGCGTGAGGACTGCAGCGTTTTCATCCTTCTCTATTTTTCTCGAGAAGATGGGCAGCTTGCTCTTGTATCCTTTCCAACTTTCCGCAATATCCTTTTTCAGTTGTTCGCGGCTGGCTTCCTCTTCGGTCGTCACTTTTATTACTCCGAATCTCTCGTACCATGCCCGGACTTTTTTGAATTTCGGCTCTTTTATCTCAACTTTATTGCTGTCTTTTATCCCGGCGCGTCCTTTCAGCCCTCCCTCGTAAACTATTGTCGCAATGACGTACTGGCTTTCTGTGATGCCGTCCGCAGTCTTGGCGGTTCCCAACTTTTTGACTATCTCCTTTGCGGATTTGATTATCGGGTCATCCTGCGTCCTGACCTTCTCAAGTTTTTCTTTAAGGTCTTCAATCTCATTGTTCTTTTTTACTATGGAAAGGGTGAGGATTTTGATTGCACCGTCCGCATTAGGCATCTCTTTGTCGCTGTCTATCGCCTTTGTCACCAGCTTTTCTATTTTTTCGCCATATGACTCAAAAAATTTATTTTTTTCTCCATATAATCTTTTCAAATCTTCGACAGTTTTTCCTATCTCTTTTTTCGCAGTTTCGGAATCGTCAAGCTGCCCTATCTTTTCGCCAATCTTCGCAAATTTCTCATCGATTGATTCCTTCCTGGTTCTCTCTCCTTCAAATACCTTTACGCTTTCCATCACCGCCCGTACGTCGTTTAGCAAGGGCGTTATATCTGTCCTGTATTCCTTGTACATCTTTTCCGCGAATTTGTCAGGCTCCTTTATCACGACCGCGCTTGAAAGAAGCGTCTGCTTGAAGGAAGTGACGTACCTGTTTCTCGTATAATCGTCCATCTCTTTCGGAAGGGCGGCATCGAATTCATTGACTGTTCTTTCTATTGTCCCGTAACTTTTTGCCTTGAAATACTCGTTGGCTATCTCCGGAGCCATCAGGCCGGGCAAATCCTTCAAACCGGCTCCTGATGCCTGGTTTGCAAGTTCTATGCTGGTGGTCGAGTAATTGGTAAGCGCCGAAACGACCGTTCCTATGAATTCGCCTGCATTTTCTGCAGTTCCGGCGGACGTTGCGATGTTAAGCATGTACTCAAAGAAAAATTCCTTTGCATTCGGGTCCGGATGCCTCAGCATCGTAACAATTAAAACGTCCATTTCCTGAGAAGTGAGTTTGCATGCCTCCTTGCTCTTGAGTTTCTCTGCAAGTTCCTTTCTTACCGGTATCATGAGTTCCCTATACCTCAGGTTGGCATGCTCAAGAGGGGTGAAAAATCTCTCGTTATCCGTGACTATGCAGCTGGTGACCTCTTCATTTGTTGCAACGTTCCAAATGGATGGGGCAACCGCATCCGCGTGCCTCGGATAGCCTCTTTCTATGGCATCATTGAATTGTGTAAGGAATACGTCTAACGCTCCCTGGTATGCGGCTTCGGTGCTTCCCCTCTGCATTTCGGTTTGTTTCGGCTGCTGTGCCTGTGCAGCGCCTTCCTTGCCTCCATACTTTTCATCGTGCTCTTTCTGGGACTGCCCCCTTATCTGTTCGGCGGGGTTCCTTCCCTGTCCGCTTACGGGTTTGCCATCGGCATCTACGACATTTGGCTTGCCTGCCCAGAATTCCTTTGTGAATGGTTTCTTTACAATGCCAGCTACACCGCCGCTTCTCGTTTCCTTAAGGCCCTGCGCTTCAAGTTCTTTCTTCCTCTGTCCTTCAGCCGCTTTCTTCTGCTGTCTGGTTAATTTTTCCGCCATGTTTTCACCCATCTATTATTTATAGTAATTATACTCTTATGTTCGAATAGAAATGTGTAGGAAAGGGTTTTTAAATGTAGTTATTCTCGATGGAAATGAGTGCTGATGCCTAATAAAGCTCTTCAACGAGGCCATCGACGAGAATCTGCAGTTTGCCCGTCGCCTTTGCCATATGCCCTATGACTTCTTCCGTGCTCAACTTCTTTTTGGTTATGCCGCACGCATAATTCGTTCCTACGGCCACAGCGACGTAAGGCACTTCCAACTCGCCTATAAGAGTCGCTTCGTAGGCATGCGTCATGCTAACCAGGTTCGCGCCCATCATCTTAAGCGCCCTTATTTCCGCTTTACTCTCGAACCTTGGGCCGATGGTGGTCGCTATTATGCCGCCTTCCTTCAGCGTTATGCCCTTCTCCTTTGCGATGACAGTCAGGGTGTCCTGGAGCTCTTTTTCATATGGCTGGGAAAAATCCACGTGCTTTATCCCGCCCTTGAAATCGTCAAAAAATGTGGCAGGCGTCCAGAGCCCGATAAAATCATCAACAAGTATGAGGTCTCCCGGCTTGTAGGCGGATATTACGCCCGTAGCATATATGCCAAGCACCGCATCGACGCCCAAAGCCTTGAAAGCATGGACATTCGCCCTGTAATTCACCTTATGCGGCGGAAGGCCGTGGTCCTTGCCGTGCCTTGCGATAAAAACGGCTTCCTTTCCGTCTATCCCTGCCTTCTCAACAATAACATTGCCGTAAGGCGTCGAAACTGCGCTCTCCCTGATCCTGCCTTTCAGGGTATAAAATCCGCTTCCGCCTATCACACCTAGCATTCGTTGTCCCTCAGATAAAATAAAAAGAAAAAATAAAAGAAATCAGCCGCAGCTTCCCGAAGCCGCTGCCTGCGCTTCAGAAAGCGTGACGTTGCAGTTGCCAGGCGCTGCCGTGTATGCGCTGCAGATGGCATCCTTGTAGGATTCCGAAGTCCTTGCTATGCTCATCGTCTTGCCGTTTATGATGAGCGTCGGAGAGCCGCTTACGCCGTACTGCGCGCTGAGAGTGGCTTCCCTGACCAGGAGTTCGTTGACCTCCGTGCTGTTGTTGAAATGCAGTTCGACGTCGGTCGTGTTTATGCCGACCTCTTCTGCAGGCGCTTTCCAGCATTCATCCGCATTCGAGTAGGTGCACCTTTCGTTTACCTTTGCAACGTATTCATTCCATTTGTCAAGGCCGTAGAGGTTGTAGACTATCTTCTCCCTTACGTCCTGATTGAGTTCCTGCGAACCATGCAGGGAATCCCAGTTCCCGCTACCATCGCCCGAAACTATATATATCGGCTCAAATTCCATGCTGCTGCTGCCAAGTGCCGTTATTACGGGTGCCATCGCATCCTCAGCGACGTTTCCGTAGGGGCAGAAGCTCATGACGAAAAGCAGGACTTCAGGAGTTTCTGTTTTCTGGAGTTCCTGGCTCTGCTCTTCCTGTGCTGCCGCCATCTCCGTCTTTGCGGTGGCGACCTGCGCCTTGAATGCGGTGTAATCTATGATATTCGGGTAGAGGTATTTGTAGTCCTTTGACATCGAGATGTTGAACGGCTGGCCGTCAAGCATGTAAAAAAGGTTAACATGGCCTGAGCCCTCTTGGTATGAGCTATAAGTAAAGTCAACCGCCTCCCCGCCGCTATAAACGTAGAAATAATCCCTGAAGGTGCTCGTTATGTCATTTATCTTGGTCTGGTCGAAAACGAATCCGCTTTCCGTGCCGGTCGTAATCGTCCCGTTCGTCTGGTTCCCTGCCCCCCCATGAAACACG
>JACCLJ010000059.1 GCA_013425425.1 Microcaldota archaeon | reverse complement strand
CATATCCTTCTTTGCATACAAATTGACAGGACGTCGGATCCCAATAAGCATTATCTTGCGCTATGCCGCGTGGATTGCATCTCCCACTATCTGCAGGTTTTGTTATGCATGAACAAATTCTCATGTTCATAACGTATCCTTCAAGGCATTGACTTGCGATACAAAGAAGCTCGCATCTATTATTTGGATCTAGGACATAGCCCTCGTATGGTATTAGAGTACATTCCCCCGCGGGTTTATTTGGGCATTTAGCATTCAAACCTACTTCTGAACCGTCCCAACAGCGTTGCGTACATTCACTGTATGACGATGCCGTTGAACCGTCAGGACAAACATATTGTGTTTGGCCAATACACCCAAAAATTATTAATCCAAAAACCAAAAGCAATAATAGATACACTCGCATAGAAAATACTTCTTTCTTAAGAGTTATAAGTCTTACTTTTGTCAGATCTTCTCCTGCGTCCTCTTCACCTTGGTCAAAACCCATCCTCCTGAGCGTTAAGGATAGGCATGCAAGACTCGAAACCCGAAACACTAGACCTTAGGAAAAAAAGAATGGGCCCGGTGAGATTTGAACTCATGACCTTTCGATTTCCAATGTCCGATTATCAGTTTCGTCGCTTGCGCACGAACGCTCTAACCGGACTGAGCTACGGGCCCAAAAAATGCAATATGGATTTGACAGCATTCCTTTTTTAAATATGTTTTGAACCTCAAATATAACCATGAGGATAGGGATTATTGCCGACAATCACCTCGGCTACCCGAGGTTCGAGAGCGATTCTTACGCCCAGGCGGAGAGGGCGTTCCTTGGCGCAGCCGGCAGGTGCGACCTCATAATCGCGGCAGGCGACATATTCGACGCGAGGGTGCCGAAGCTTGAAACCCTCGGCAAAGCCCTCGAAATGTTCAGGAGCATAATGAAGAAGGGGGTCCCGGTCTTTGCGATATACGGAAACCATGAGCGGCGCACGAAGGAGATGATGAATCCCGTGGAGCTCCTGCTCAGCGCGGATGCGATACGATATCTACACGGAAAGGGTGAGGTGTTCGAGAAGCACGGCGAGAAGGTGCAGATATTCGGGATAGGCAACATCCCGGACATGTATGCGAAAAGCGCGATAACCAAGGCGCTCGAAAGATTCGTGCCGGAGCAGGGCGCGTTCAAAATCCTTGTGATTCATCAGACCATATCGGAGATACTGAAAACCGAGGAAGACGAGCTGTCGCTGGATTTCCTTGAGGACCTGCCGTTCGACCTGATAATCAACGGGCATATCCACAAGAGGATGGAGAAGCTTGCCGGAAAGGTGCTCATACCCGGCAGCACGGTCGTGACGCAGCTGAAAAAGGAGGAGACGGAGCCGAGAGGGTATTACGTCTACGATACGCATGCGAGGAAGGCGGAGTTCGTGCCGATAGAGTGCAGGAAATTCTTCCACGAGGAGATAAACTTTGAAAACGCTTCTGAGGAAGACGTACGGAAGAGGGTGAGGGAAAAAATAGACGCATTGCGGAGCGGGAATCCAAATGCCATAGTGTTCATAAAGCTGAAGGGGACGCTCAGGGAGGGCCTCCTTTCATCCGATATCGCGATGAGGGAAAAGGATGATATTTATATCGTAAATGAGCTGAACGCGGCGGATATAAAAAGCAAACTGGACAAGATAAGGAAATTCCGGGAAGAAAAGCTTTCCGTAAGGGAGATAGCAGTTGCGGAGCTTGAGAAGCGGCTCGACGGCAAGATAACCATGTTCACGCCTTCGGAGTTCTTCGACAAACTGGTCGAAGGAGCCGATGAGGCGCTGGAATATCTGGAGAAAAAAAGAGGATAAGTTTACCTCAGGTGGGGTTCGAAAGGGACGCATCTGAGAAGCAGAAGTAGCCCTTTCAGCAGGGGTAGCGAAGACGCGCGACAGGCGACATGAAAACCGACTGGAGCGCGGCGGAATGGTCAAACGCGCAGGGCTTAGGACCCTGTGGCTTAGTGCCTTCGAAGGTTCGAACCCTTCCCCCTGCATCCGCGAAGCGAATCGGGTGAAATGTCATGGAAGAGTTTTCGGAAAAGGAAAGGATGCTGCTGAAGCCGTTCGTAAGCAACATGGACAGGGATATTTTCGTGC
>JACCLJ010000120.1 GCA_013425425.1 Microcaldota archaeon | reverse complement strand
AACATATTCGTCACGCTCACCCTCGCGAGGGAGTGGGCCAGGGCTTTCAACGTGAATGTGAATTACCTGTCATTCCTGAAGATAATATGATGTGATAGCTATGCTGGACATAATGAGCATACCCGCGTTTGCAGGCAGCGGCCTCAGCGGCGGCTACTGGTCATGGGTAGCGCTCTCCGGTGCCGCGCTCGTCACGTCCGCAGTCATACTCGCATTCATCTATGCGTGGGGAACGATGTTCAGGAACAGCAGCCTGACGTCCTATGTCAAGCTTGAGATATACGAGCTGGTCGTTACCGCGCTTCTGGTGATGCTCGTCCTTGCGGTCGCGGGCTCGCTTTCGACCTTCGAGCTCGGCAAGCTCATTCCCGCCAGCCTCATCCAGCCGTCCGGAGGGGGGCTTCTCGTCCCCGACGAGTGCAGCATAACTTCATCCGATACGATATACAAAATAACCGAAACCTACTTCAAGTGCGTAGGGAACGACATGGAATCCTGGCTGAACATGAATTACATCCTGAACATGTACGTTGACATGGGCGCTTCCGTAACTCCCTATGCGAGGCCCCTGGGCATCGGCCTTATTTCATCGCCGCTCGCAGGGCTCGCATCCCCGCTCAAGCAGCTTCTTTACAACGCGACCACGGCGCTTACGATAGCATACGTGATAAACTACGCACAGTACTATTCATTCACATTCGCGATGGAGGTTTTCATTCTTTACTATCTTCCCATAGGCGTCTTTCTGAGGTGCTTCCTGCCGACAAGGCGCCTGGGCGGAACCCTCATAGCCATCTGCCTGGGTTTCCTGGTGATCTATCCCCTCCTTACGACTTTCGCATACCTGCTTTTCTACAACGGCACCGGGCCGATGGTGACCTTCAGGAGCTTCATGGTGCAGTATTTCGAAAACGGCGCATTCCTGGACCAGCTGACGCAGTATTTCAACCCTGTCAATTACCACGGCTTCGCCGGATTCCTCACGGGCGCGCTCGGCGGCATAGGCGACATGTTCCAACAGATATTCGGGGGAATCTTCCTCGTGGCGCTGGTCTTTCCCATTTCCGTCGTAGGGAGGGCGTTCGTAATAGGCTATATCGTTCCGGCATTCAATGTGATGATACTCGTGCAGGCAATACTTGCGCTGAGCAAGAGCTTCGGCGAGGAGATTGACGTTAGCTCACTGACGAGGATGATCTAAGATGGCATTTGCTGAAATAACCCTGGACTGGCAGATAATCGCGTTCGCAGCCGCAGGCATCTCGGTTTTCGGTTCGGCAATGCTGATCATCCTGTCCCGCGCTTTTAACATGAAGAACCTGGAGCAGACGGCAAAGACGGAATTCGTTTATGCCGCATCTACCGTTTTCATCGTCCTGATGATTATCGGCATTCTCAATGTCGGTGAACCGATTCTTGTCAACATCGTAAGATGCTTATACCTCTCCGCATTCGGCCTCAACTGCGCCGACTGCACGCTCACCCCCATGGTCGGTTCCGGTCCGGGCATCACCGGAACTCCGGCCACAACCACGATAGACTACATGAAGCTTTACATGGAAACGCCGGTAAAATGCGCGCAGGATGCGTTATACTCCATATATATGGCGAGCATCCCCGTGGAATCCGCGGCTTCCGTTTATATGGAAGTGTTCATGAGCGAGCCGGCAACCGGTTTCGGCATAAAGGCATTCGCCGAGAGGCTGAAAAACACAACCCAGATGCTGTCGTTCTATCTCTATATCTATTATGTTCTGGTCCACTCGCTGAATTTCATAAAATACTACGGAGGATTTTTCTTTGCGCTGGGTGTTTTGCTGAGGGCTTTCCCGCCGACCCGCGGGGCAGGCGCCTATCTCATGGCCGCCGCCATAGGTTTCTACCTGATATTCCCGTTCAGCTACGTCCTCAGCTCCAGCATCGCGCTTCCGCAGGCGCAGGGCGGGGTGTTCACTCCGGCAGGCGGCTGTACCGCCGCCATAGAGCACGGTTCGCCGTATTATATATGCAACCTGCCGCAGGTTCCGTTCGATGTGGAAGGGATGCAGTGCGGCTCGGCCTCCCTGTCAAAGCTTTTCGAAGGCGCAACCCTGCTTAATGCCTATCGCGACAACATGCTGGACCTTTTTGATTATAAGGTCGGTTTTATCGGGTCGCTTACGAAAACGCTGGTCGCTTCCATATGCCTCGGTCCGCTCGTGGCAATGATATTCACAATGACATTCATACTGAATACGACGAATCTTTTCGGAGGAAACATACCTGAAATAGGAAGGGGATTGGTGAAGCTTATTTAGGGCGCAGCCCGCGGAGCATCTGCAGCATTTCCGCCACCATGTCGGGATTGAGTATCGGCTTTCCGAACGCCTCGCTGTCATCCGCAATCCTTGGGCATGCCGTGTTTACGTAGCATTCGAATTCCGTGAAATTGGCGAGGGTGTTCGGCGAGAATTCATTCGCGACGATTATTTCCGCCGTCTTTCCGGCGCCTTCAAGCCCCCTCTTCATCTTCTTCGCAAGCTCCGGATGGAACTGCCCCGGCTTCGTGCTGAGCAGGATGGCAAATCTCCCGCATTCCAGCGCCTTCGCAATCGCGCCTTTCCTGCGCTTCCCGTATTTTTCAATCTCCTTCGCGATGTTCCGCACCGCGCCGCTCTGAGGATGGATCACATAAACCGGCTTTCCGCTCATGATGCCCATGGCATGGAACATGCCATCGCCCACTATCACTATCGCTTCCGCCTCTTCGAACTGCGTGACCGCGGCGGAATCGCAGCCAAGCACCTGCCCTTCGTGATATGCAAGCGCTCCCTTTCCGGTAAAAACCCTCTTCCCGAGCGATTCGAAAATCCTTCTCATCCCGCCCAGCTGGTGGATGTGCTGGACCGTAGTGCCCAGTGCGATTTTGCTTTCCTTGATCTCCTTCACTGCCCTTTTAACCGCCTCAAGATTCGCATCGATGTGATATTCAACGTATTCTACCTCAAGCGGCAGCTTGCTTCGTAAAAACGGAGCATGGCCGAAATGAACTATCTTATCCGCCTTGATCGCCTTCGCCTCGTCAAGCGCAAGGTCGCATGCGCCGTAGCATGCGCTGCCCGAAAGGAAAACCTCATGGCCCTCCCTTCCGTATCTCTCGGCATGCTTAAGGGCCTCTTTTTTCAGGCCCTCGGGAAATTGCAGCAGTATCCTCATGTTCTCGCCCCCTTTTTTCTCAGGCAATTTCCAGAGACTTGAACGAATCGTCGTTCAAGCAGATCGGGAAATTGCAGTAAAATTCGCATAATACCATATCTCAGAATAGGAATTTATAATTTGCTGCTTTCCCCGCATCTGCGGATATGCCCATTCCACCCATCCTCCAGCGAAAGATTTTAATTCTGCTATGCGATACCCAACCATGCCAGAAAGAAAATTTGTCATCGACACGTCGCTGTTTGTGAATCCTGCGGCAAGGCAGAAATTCGGGAAAAACCCGGCCGCAGCGGTCCGCTCATTCGTCAGGGCGGTGGAGAAGATGGACATCGATTTTTACATGCCCCCGCTCATATTCAAGGAGCTCTGCAATTTCATAGATGCGAAAACGGCGAGGGAGCTTGAGATCCGCATAAAGAAAAAATCTGCGAACATGCACGCCATATACCTGCCGGCCGCCATATTCGACGATTTCATAGAGGACATACGGAACAGGATAAACCGGGGCCTCAGGCTTGCCGAGGAATTCGCCATCGACAACACGCCGGACAACCAGGTCAAGCTGAAGAAACTCAGGGACAAGTACAGGGCGCTTCTGAGGGCGGGCATCCTGGACAGCAAGGAGGACTTCGAGCTGCTTCTTTTGGCAAAGGAACTCGACGCAACGCTCGTGACTTCGGACGAGGGCGTAATAAAATTCGCGGACAAGATAGGATGCGAATGGATAAATGCCGAGAGATTCTACGACCTCCTCTCAAAATTCAGGAAAAAATAGCCGGGCCGCTAGCTTCCGCACTTCTCTGCCTTTCCAAGAAGGTCCAGGATGATTGGCATCACGTCCTTCCCGTCAATGTGGCCGAGCCCGCCTTCCATGCAGCTCATCTCGTCGAATTTTTTGACCCTGTCCCTTCTCATGCCCGGACCGTGCAGAAGCACCGGTACCTCGTCGCCGCTATGCCTTTTCAGCGAGCATGGGGTCGAATGGTCTCCGGTTATTACCAGGCATGCGCCCGTTTTCGCAAGCGCCGGGATGATCTCGCGGTCGACGTTCTCTATCGCCTTTTTCTTTCCTTCAAAATCGCCGTCATGGCCCGCGTTGTCCGTCGCCTTTACGTGAAGGAATACGAAATCGTAGGTTTCAAGCGCCTTTGCCGTGGCTGCAGCCTTTTCCCTGAGCATCTCCGGAGTCTCCTTCGGGTCTCCCCTGAGCA
>JACCLJ010000117.1 GCA_013425425.1 Microcaldota archaeon | reverse complement strand
CAGACAACCTCGCTGTTTTCCAGCTCCGCAACGACGTCTTTTACGAGCACGCGCATCTCCTCAGCTATCAGCGCAAGTTCGCGGCTCGGCTCCCTGAGGGTTTTTATCCTGCTGAACTGCTTCTGCTCCTCGAATACGCCGACGGGCGATTCGTCTATCCCGCGCGCTGCGTTATGGAGCCAACCGCCCATGAGCTTTCCGAATTCCTCTGCAAGAATCGTGGGGTCCGTCTTTCTCAGATCGCCCACCGTTTCTATTCCCTTTGCATCGAAATACTCCTTCGTCTTCCTTCCTATGCCCGGGATCCTGTCCACGGGAAGGATGTCCAGGAATTTCTGCACCTTTTCCGGCAGAACGATTGTCAGCCCCCCGGGCTTCTTGAAATCGCTCGCGATCTTTGCCACGAGCTTGTTCGGGCCGATGCCGATGGAGCAGGTGAGCCCGTATTTCGCGATTATGCCCTTCTTCACCTTTTCCGCAATTCCCTTCGCCTTCTCGTAATCGCCGTTGCATTCCGGGCTTATGTCAAGGAAGAATTCGTCTATGGAGGACTGCTCGAACGCAGCGCCGTGCTTCATTACGATTTCCGCTATGCCGAGCGAAAGCCGCTCGTAAAGCCCGTAGTTTCCGGGCAGGAAAATCGCGCCCTTGCCGTGTGCAAGCTTTTTTGCCTGGAATATGGGCATTCCGGAATGCACGCCGAATGCGCGTGCCTTGTAATTCGCCGTTGAAACTACGCCCCTCCCGCGTTCGATATCCGTATATACGCAGACGATTACCGGCCTGGCGGCATATTCCGGATGCTCGCGTTCCTCTGCCTGCGCGAAGAAATAGTCGAGGTCGAGATGAAGGATTACGCGGCCTTTGTCCATAAGCTAATGAAGCCGCAGCGGCTATAAAATGCTTGCGGCTGAGAGGGCTTCCTCGATGCTTCCCTTCACTTCCTTGATATTATACGTAATGTGCAGGATTGGAATGCCTACATTGACTACGCGCTTCAAATCTATCGGCGTTCCTGCGACAACGACCTCCGCACCGCTCCTGTTTATGCTTTCCTCGAGATCCTTCAGCTGCTCGCCGTAGTATCCCATGGCAGGGAGAACCTCCTTGAGGTGCGGGTATTTCACGAATGTTTCGGCCAGGCTCCCTACCGCATGCGACCTGGGGTCTATTATGACCGCACCGTGCCTTTTCGCATAGTTGTATCCCGCGCCGATTGGCATCCCGCCGTGCGTGACGGTCGGCCCGTCCTCGACAACCAGCACCTTCTTTCCGCTTATGTCGATCGCCTCGTCCGCGACAAGCTCTAGGTCGGTCTCGATTATTTTCGCATGCGGATTGCACTCCGCCGCATTTTTTCTTATGGTTTCCGCGCCGGCATGGTTTTCGCCCACCTTGTTTACCACTATTACGTTCGCGGAGCGGAAATTCGTCTCGCCCGGATAATAGGCAAGCTCATGGCCCGGCCTGAGCGAATCCGCAACGGTAAAGAGCAGGTCCGGCTTATAGAAAGAGAAATCGTTGTTTCCCCCGTCCCATATTACAATATCGGCTTCCTTCTCCGCCCTGCGCAGGATTTTTTCATAATCCACTCCGGCATAAACGACAACGCCGTTCCTGATGTGCGGCTCGTACTCCTCGCGCTCTTCAATCGTGCACCCGTGCTTCTCCAAATCGCCAAGCCTTGCGAACCTCTGCACTTTCTGCTTCGCAAGGTCGCCGTAAGGCATCGGATGCCGTATGACCACGAATTTCTTCCCTTTCTCCTTCAGTATCGCGGTTATCTTCTTCGTAAGCGGGCTTTTTCCGCTTCCGGTCCGCACTGCGCATACTGCAAGCACTTTTTTCGTGCTCTTGATCATCGTGTCATTCGGCCCGAGCAGGACGTAGCTCGCTCCTGCGCTCTGCGCCCTTGCGGCAAGATGCATGACCTGCGAATCGGAAACGTCCGAATAGGAGAAATAAACTTCGCCAATGCCATGCTGCCTCACCAGCTGCTCAAGGTCCTTTTCCTCGTAGATAGGTATGCCGTTGGGATAGAGCCTTCCGGCAAGCTCGGGCGGATACTTGCGCCCGGCAATCTTCGGTATCTGCGTTGCCGTAAACCCGATGACCTCGTATTTCCTGTTCTTCCTGAAATAGGTGTTGAAATTATGAAAATCCCTTCCTGCAGCCCCGAGGATAAGAACTTTTCTTCTTTCCATATAAACCGACCTCAACGTCCTAATCCTTTTGAAATTAAAAAACTTTGCTATGATATTCAACCCATGGATGAGATAAAGGACATCGACCCGAAGAATATTTTCTCCGACTTCGAGCACGTCGGCTTCCAGGCTACGAACTTAGGCAAGGCGGTGAAGCTCATAGAGAGAATGAGGAAGGAGAAGGCAACGATTTTTCTTACGTTCACCGCGAACATGGTCGCATCCGGCCTGCGCGGGATTTTCGCGGACATGTGCAGGCGGAAGCTCATCGATGTGGTGATAACGACGGGCGGAAGCCTCGACCATGATTTGATACGCACGGAGAAGCCGTATCTCCTGGGAGATTTCGACATGGATGACAAGGAGCTGCATGAGAAGGGCGTCAACAGGATAGGCAATATTCTCGTGCCGAACGACCGCTATGAATTCCTTGAGAAGAAAATCCAGCCTCTGTTCGAAAAGCTCTACTCCAAAAACAAAATCGTTTCTCCGAGCGAAATCGCAAAGGCGATAGGCGAATCGGTAAGCGACAAGAATTCATTTTTATACTGGTGCGCGAAAAACAACATTCCTGTCTTTTCGCCCGGCATTACGGATTCCGCCATAGGCCTCCAGGTCTATTTCTTCAAGCAGAAAAGAAAGGATTTCGGAATCGATGTGACTGGGGATATGCAGCAACTTGCATCGCTCGCGCTCAACGCGGAAAAGACCGGAGGGATGATCCTCGGCGGGGGAATATCGAAGCACCATGCGATAGGCGTGAACATCCTCCGCGGCGGCATGGATTATGCCGTATACGTTACCAGCTCGCCGGAATGGGACGGCTCGCTTTCAGGAGCGAAAACCAAGGAAGCGGTTTCATGGGGAAAGATAAAGGAAAGCGCAAGCCATATAACGGTTAACGGTGATGCAACGATAGTGTTTCCGCTGATGTATTCGAAGCTGAAGGTGTGAGCATGCTGCAATACGTTCAATACGCCCTTTCGCCGGTTGCCGGTTTTCTCGTCAAGTGGGTAGACTGGATAGAGGATGACAAGAAGGGCAAAAGCGCGCTCAAGTTCCCGATTGCGATCGCCTACGGCCTCATCATCGGCTACCTCATAAGCCGCGCATCCTTCACCGAGCTTTTTCTCGGCGCGATGATAGCGCAGGTATTTGCAAGGAAGATAGACAATATCGGGCATGTCACCGGGATCATCGCCTCCGTTGCCGCGATAATCTATTTCGGCCTTCCGGTTATTGCGCTGAATTATTTCTTCTTTTTCCTCATTCTCGCATTCCTTGACGAGCAGGACTACATAGGGAAGTACCGTGCCTTCACCGAATACAGGCTTTTCCTTAAGATAGGCGCGGTGTTGACGGTTCTTACCGGAAGATGGGACTACGCGATAGCGATTCTGCTGTTCGATGTGGGCTATCTCCTGTTCACGGAAGTCCAAAAAAGATTTATAAAGTAGGGATTGCAAAATCATATTATGGTGGGGGGCATCGATTTCGCTGTCAGGTATCCGTTCACATCCGCAGCGAAAGAAATTCTTAAGTCCGACAGCTTTGCCGCGGTGACGGATGAAATAGCGGATATGGCAGTGCGCAGGATAACCGACGCCCTTAACGGAACCGCGAGGAAAGGAGTATATGCGGGCAATGAGGAGAAGAGGGAGGACCTGCTCGCCTATGCCGCGGCAAGGATGATACTCGGCTACATGAGGAACAATTACCTCACGAACAAGTTCGCGGTGAGCGAATCGAAGAAGGTGCGCTCATTCCTTGATGACGAAAGCATGGAAAACGTGGATGCGCTCGCTACGGAGCTGGGAATACCCTCGGTAAGAAAAGAAAATGCGCTTCTTGTGCGGCTTCCGGTTTTCCTGAGATTCACCCCGCGGTCCCCGCATTACCAGCTCATAAACCGGAGGATAACGAGCGGCTTCGTCGCCATAACCGAACCGGAAAAGAAGAGGATGATGGAGGAGGCGGTGAGAAAGCACATCGAGAGGCTTCCGCTTGTAAAAAATCCGCCGGAGAGGATAGTTTCGTCCGCGAAAAGGCTGCTGGACGAGCTTCCGAAAAGGGAAATCCGCGCGGTTGCGGAGCTTGAGGGAAGCCATCCGCCCTGCATTGTGGAGCTGATCGATGCGGTAAAGAAGCACCAGAACCTTCCGCATCCCGCGAGGTTTTATCTTGCGGTATATCTCATGGGCATAGGGCTCAGCAATGAGAAGATAATCAGCTTCTTCTCCAATTTTCCGGATTTCAGCGAGAAGATCACGAAATACCAGGTGGAGCATGCGCGCAAGCGCGGCTATTCCGTGCCGTCCTGCGCCAGCGTCGTGGGATACGGGCTCTGCAGGGCGAACTGCGGCATAGGCAGCCCGCTCAACTGGCACAAGAGGGCGGGAAAATGAACGTTGAAGAGAGAAGATTCATACTTTCGAGATTCTCGGAATACTACTCGGCAGCGGAATTCAACATCAAAAGCATAGAGAGGCGCGAATTCGGCGTGGGGAACAGCAAGAAGATAGATTCGAGGCACCTCGCTTTCGGAAGCGCATCGGAGTTCAGGGGATACCTCACTGCGAATACGCCGTTCTTCGTTTCCCATTCCGCTGCATACTATCATTTTCCCGCGGCAACGCCGATAGAGAAAAAACAGAGGATAGGCGCGGACCTTATCTTCGACCTGGACCTGCATGCGGAGGGGAAGTATGCCGTCTATCCGAAGCTGGAGGAGGTCAAGCAGGACGCCGTGCGCCTTCTCGAGGAATTCCTGCTCGGCGATTTCGGGGTGTCGAAAAAAGACGTCCTTGTCGTTTTCTCCGGAAACCGCGGCTACCACATCCATGTGCGCGACGACGAGTATCTCCTCCTTGACGGCGATGCGAGAAGGGAGATAGTGAATTATATACGGGGCGAGGGGCTCCGCTATGAGGATTTTTTCGAATGGGAAGAGGTGGCGAGGCACAAGAAGCTTTACGGCCCGCGGCCCGACGAGGGCGGATACAGGGGGCGCATCGCGCGCATGGTAACGGGCGATCCTTCGCTGCTTGCACCGAGGATATTCTCAAAGGAAACGCAGAGAAAGATGTTCATCGACGGCATAGGAGAGGGCGACTGGAGCAGGAGCTCCATGAAGCTTGCGGACATACCCGGCAAGGTGTGCGATGCCGCGAAGACGCTTCCCGTTCTTTCCGTGAATGCGGACGCGGCGGTGACGCACGACCTGAGCAAGCTTATCCGCGTGCCGAACAGCATCCATGGCGAAACGGGTTTCATCGCGAAGGTGGTGGATGACATCGGGAAATTCGAGCCGCTTGAGGATGCGCTGCTCGGCGGGAAGAACAACCTGAAGACCGTTTTTTCAGAGGATGTGCCTCAGCTTGAAATTGCCGGGAGCACGCACGGGCCGTTCACGAAGGGGCAGAATACTGAGCTTCCGGAAGCGGTTGCGCTTTTTTACGTCCTGAAGGGGAGCGCATCCATCGCCTTCTGAACCAAAAGCAACCTTAATATTGGTTATCATACATAATTTTACAAGGTGACTTTGCATGTCCAAAAAAGGAGAACTTGAAATAAACGAGATGTTCATCACCCTTCTTCTGCTGATAGGCATAATGACGGCGGTGTGGGTGGCCGGCGGAAGCGTATTCAGCGAACAGACGCAGGTGCAGGTCACGGACAAAAGCGTCGGCGGGCTTATCGACGAGAACCTTGCGCTTGTGAGCGAGGATTTCTATACGAACAATCCGCAGGGCGATTACCGCATAGACGTGCAGGAATGGTCGCTTGGGCCGATGGGCCAGCCGCCCGATTATGTTCCTAATTCGGAGAACATGAGCATCCCGGGCTATCCCGTGCTCTTCGGCGATAGGTATCTCTACGAGATAAGGGGCTTCGGCGCAAAGGTCTATGAAAGGACAGACCAGGAGCAGCCGATAGACATAGAATGCTTTGCAGTATTCCTCGGCAAGTCGGACACGCTTGACGGCTATTATGCGAACCAGGGGACGTTCGAGATAAAATTCTACACCCATTATACGGAAAGGAAGCTTCTTGAGAGCTGCCAGGTATACGCCTACAAGGATGCGGTGACGAAGGGCGGCAATCTCATAAGGACGTATTACATGCACTGCAACGTAATCTGGGGCGGCTACTTCTGATTTTTTATCTTATTTTCTTCATCGAAAATGCGGCCACCAGAGTGAAGACTATCGCGTAAAGCAGGAGAACCCCGAAACCCACCGGCTGGGGCGAGTGATAGAGGATAAGCGACTGCATGCTGAACACGCCCTGCGTAAGCGGGGAGGCGTATCCGAGCATTGCGATGGTCGATGGCATGAATTCGAACGGGAAGACGAGGCCGCTAAGGAAAAGAAGCGGAAGGCCGACGACAAGCGATGCGAGGAATGCCGTGGCTTCGGATTCCGAGAAGATTGCTATGAGAACCCCTATCGCCGTGAAGGCGAGGATGAGGAGGACGAGGCTTTCGAAAACGAATATCACCGTGCCGATGTCGAACAGCGGGAATGCGGAATAGACCATGGCCGCCACGATTGTCAGGAGGATTGCCTCCGGAATGAGGACGACGGTGTAGCTGAGCACTTTTGTCGCCGTGTATTCGATGGGATTTATCTGGGAAAGCCCCACCCTGCCGAGCGTTCCGCTGTTCTTTTCGCGCACAAGCGACGTCGAGGAGAGGAAGAGCGAAATGAACATCAGTATCATCGGCAGGAGGCTGGGCAGGAGGAAATCGAAGAACGTCCTGCTGCCGAAAAGATAATTGGAGGAAAGGAGTATCGGTGAAACGACGGACTGCGGGTCCGTGGAGGTTATCTCGGTTATCTGCTTCCTGCTCTCTAGTATTATATCCTCGAGCTCGTAGCTTTTTTCGACGAGTTCAACAAGCGAGGAATTGATCTCCGCTATGGTGACAAGCGCCTCCCGTTTGCTTTTTGCAAGGCCGTAGACGAAATCCTGCATGTTCGCGATGCGCGCCTCCGCGTCCGAGGCTCCGTTCTTCGCATCCGCTATGTTTGCCTTGAAATCCTGTATCGTCGCGTTCGCTTCGGAAAGGCTTGCCCTCGCATTTCTTATCTTCGTCAGCCTGTCTTCGACGGATGCCTTTGCCGAATCTATCTGCGAGCCGAGCGAATCCAGCGAGAAGCAGTATGCGATGAAAAGCGGGTCCGAGCAGTTCATCCCGGATTTCGCGGCGGCTATGTATCCGCTCGCATTGGCCAGCGTCCGGTTTATCTCCATGAGGTCCGATTCGCTCTGGTTGAGCTCAGCATCATAGCCCGCGAACCTGCTTTCTATCACGGTCAGGTTGCTCTCCGCATCTTCGAGCGATGACAATGCCGCTTCAACGGTCGAATTCGCCGCGTTCAGCTCGCTTTCCACGACCGTGATGTTTATCGCATTGAGGGAATCGGATGTTTCGCTGAGCTGTATCTGCATCTCCTGCGCCCTTTCCCTCGTGTCGCTAACCCCTTCAAGAAGGTCCTCAAGCTGGGCGCCAGCCTCGTCAAGCCTGCCCCATACGGTGAGTATGAATTCCGTTCCTATCTCCTGCCCCGTCTCCTGGACCGCCGCCTTCATGAACGCCTCGATGGACGGCGCGGTCTGAATCCTCGAATTGTCCAGGAACACCGTGAGGTTCTGCGATTCCCCTTCAGTTATCCCGGTTCCGAATCCGGCCGGAATGACCAGCGCTGCCGCCAGCCGCCCCTCCCGGACTTCGCGCTCGACAACGAGGCTGCAATCCGTTTCGTTGCTGTAATCCATTATCTTCGTGCTGTTGGTTATGCCGCTCACGAAGAGGTTTGATACGGCGCTGTTGTCAAGGTCGCACAGCCCGATCGCAGTCCCGCCTATGTCTATGGACGTTCTTCCGAAAACCCCTCCGAGTATGAGCAGGACGATTATCGGCGCGGCAAAAAGAAGGACCAGCGTCCTCCCCTCCCTGAAGAATTGCTTCCCATCCTTTTCTATCTCACTTCTTAGGTTCAACCTTGACACCCTCCTTGAGCTGCGCTCCCGTGAGCTTCAGGAAAACATCCTCTAGCGACGGCTTTGAAACCGAGAGCTCGATGATCTTTTCCCTGCTTTTCCCGAAAATCCTCGTTATCTCGCCTACCTTCGAAGCGATGTTTTCCGATTCGACGACCACGCCGTGCTCGGTCACCGTTACGTTCTCGACTCCATTTACACCCTTCAAAAGCGGCTCGAGCTTTGCATACTCGCCGGGCAGGCTCTTCACCTTTGCCATCTCCCGGCCGGCCATCCTCTTCAGCTCTTCAGGGCTTCCTTCCGCCACCACCTGCCCTGCATTGATGAATGCTATCCTGCCGCACAATGCTTCCGCTTCCTCCATGTAATGCGTCGTAAGCAGTAAAGTGGCGCCGCTTTCCCTTACTATCTCGGTCGCGGTCTTCCACATCTTCCTTCTCGTGGATGGGTCGAGCCCGGTGGTGGGCTCGTCAAGTATTATCAGCTTCGGCGTGTGCATGAGCGCGCATGCGAGATTAAGGCGCCTCTTCATCCCGCCGCTTAGGAAGCCGGCCTGTACGTTTTTCTTTTCGGAAAGTTCCAAATCGACAAGAAGCTTCTCCGCCTTTTCCTTCGCCTTTTTTCCGCCTACGCCGTAAAGGGAGCCGAAATAAAGGAGGTTTTCCATGCATGTTAGCAGGGGATAAACCGCATTGTCCTGCGGCGCGACCCCTATTTTTTTCCTGTTTTCCCTTGAGGGCGCGCCCCCGAACAGCGCTATCCTGCCGGAATCCGCCTCCTCAAGCCCGGTTAAAATCCGTATGAAAGTGCTTTTGCCCGCTCCGTTAGGGCCGAGCAATCCGAAAATCTCGCCCTCGTTTATTGTCAGGGAAAAATTGTACAGCGTAACCTTTCCGGGGTAGGATTTGACGAGGTTTTCCGCTTCGACAACCGCAGGCATGCGAATTAATTCTGATTAAGGATTTAAATTGCTTTCATTATCCCTTCAGCTTCCGCAGGTAATTCGCTGCCGATTTCCTTATGAGTTTTTTGTCGTCTTCATCCAGTTTTCTCAAAACCTTTGCGGGCAGCCCGACTGCAAGCGAACCCGGTTCTATTTTCGTTCCGGGCGTCACGACCGCGCCTGCGCCTATTATGCACCATTCGCCTATCTCCGCGCCGTCCATGACGATTGCGCCCATGCCGACGAGCACGTTATTGCCTATCCTGCAGCCGTGAAGTATGGCGCCGTGGCCTATCGTCACGGAATCGCCTATTGAAACGCCTTTCCCATGCAGCGTGCAGTGCTCCTGTATGTTCGAGCGGCTTCCGACCTTTATCTTTCCTTCGTCGCCTCTAAGCACAGCATACGCTGATATTCCGATCTTATCTCCAAGCTCAACGTCGCCTTCGATTATCGCGGTCTTGTGGATTTTGTTCATGGAAAGAATGGCGCTACTCAATATAATAAACGTATGTCGGATTGCCGCCGCTGCACTCCTCGCATGAGAATTCGATCTGCGGGATTGTATAGTTGCTGCCCGGGATGTAGGGGTTGCTGTTCAGAGGGGCGGTAAACGTAACCGGCAGTTTCCTTCCATCTGCAAGGCTGAACGTCCCTGAGAAAACCTCGAAGTGCTCCCTCTCGTCCGGCATGCAGTTCTCGTAGCAGCCGGGATAGAATTCCGCCTTTATCGCAACGCTTTCGTCATTGCCATACAGAACGAGCACCGGCACCGTGACTTCCCGCCCGCCCCTGACATCGGCATCGTCCGGCCCTTTAACGATGTGCCTGCTGAAGAACGTGACCCTTGAAACGGAAACCACGGCATCACTGTCGTTTTCAACCACTATCCTCGCATCCAGGTATTTCTGAAGCGTGCTGTCAAGATGATGTTCGAATGCAAAGGAAGCGCTGGCAAACGATGCCACGTGATCATCGAATATCTCCAGGTCTATGGTGGATGTGACGTATTTTGACCGGACGTTCATTGCGCTTTCGGAATTATTCGTCAAGAATACGGGAACGTCCGGATAATACGCTTCTATCTCAATCGCTCCCGGCACGGAGACGCTTATTTCAGGCCTCTTGGAAATAGGCAGTGTCGGGTCGCCGAAGAGAGTGAACATCATGAGGTTTGCTTTTTCATCGCTGTTCATTGCCTTTGTGGAATAGAGCCATTCCTTGTAGCCGTAGAGCGCATCACCAATGCGGTAATGCTTCTCGAAGTAGGCGCCATTCCAGAAATCGAATGTTATGTCCGCATGGCTTCTTGTCGCCCCGATGAATGCGACGACCTGCCCTTTCTTCAGCAGGTATTCGGCGAGCACGTCATTCGGCTGGTCGATTGCGCCGACGAGGCATGCATAGGCGAAATATATCGGCGGTTTCGCTATGGTTGCGCTCATGTAATCGAGGCGGTAGCCATACTCGTTTCCGCCATTGCCGTACAACGTTATGCCGTGGAACCAGCCGTGCGAAACACTAGTCGCGAAATCCGCGCCATCGACATTCAGGAATTCCGCGATATCGCCCCCCGGATCGGAGTTGCAGACGTGCATTTTCACTTCCTTTACTTCGGGAAGCTGGCCCCTGGCGGAATTTCCCGCTATCCTTTCCCTGTCCTCCTGAGTATAGCCAGGGTCGCAGTATTTGCCCTCGAATACGGAATGGACCGGCCTTTCCTTTGCCTCCCATTTCGAAGTGGTATCGATAATCACGGCAAGCTCCTCCGGCGTTCTTACCGGCAGCCTTCCTACGGAAACGCCGTACGAGAAATCGAACTCGTCGCTCATCGCGCCCGCCTCTCCGTATATGCCGTCGCCATCGTTATCCCATGTTCCGCCCAGCGATGCGTAATACTGGTCGGTGGGGAATACGCTGTCGTGGTTTCCGTCCTCAAGTTCCGCAGGGCCTTCGGAATAAGGCTTTCCTTCCACGCTTACGTAGCGCATTGGGATTTCCCAGTCCTTGTCGATCGCATGGTTCACCGCTCCGCCCGCGAAATCGTCCGCATCCGTATCGCCGACGATAAGAAGATAATCAAGGCCGTTGCTTTCCTTTTCCTGCTTCAAAAAGTTCCGTATGCTTTCCGGCACGTCCCTGCCGGTCTGCGGAATCTCCTCGAGCGTTGCGACCCTTACTTCGTATCCCTCGCTCTTCTTTCCATCAACATAATCGTTGAGCGCAGCCTTGAATTTTTCCCTTGTAAGCACGAGAAGCTTTTTCACCCTTTCCCGGACCTGCCCGGTTGCGGGCGGCTTGTATGCCTGCATCTCAGGCGCATTCTGGGTCGCATCATTCTGGCAGCCGCCGAGGGCCATTATGCCCGAAATGAGAAGCGCTCCTGCAAATTTCCTCAGGCCGCCATGCCTTTGACGCTCCATTTCCGCTTCTGGTCGTTCGGCATCGTTGACCCTCCTCTTCAACCGAAAGCGCATAGGATATATTGTGTGCGGAAGTGTTTATAAATGCTGTTTATTTGCGGAATATGGTTGTTTATGCTACTGCCAATTTTTTCAGGATCTTATGGGTGAAAATGATGTAGACCAGGAGGAGCAGGGCGCAAAGCGCGAAAAGCGCCTCGTTCCCGAGGAGCACGAGTATGAAGCCTGCCGATGCGAGTATGAAGAACTCCATGATTTTTCCGGGGAGGTTGAGAAGGGCGACCGAAGTCGAAAGGTTCCTGTCGTCTTTAGTTATCTCGGCAACCACCTCTTCGTACATCGCGAATACGATTCCGCTTCCCAGTCCGACCAGGAACAGCAGCGGAATGAAAAATCCGCCGGAATACGGCAGCAGCGCAAGCAAGGGAATCATCAGCAGCTGGAAGGGCAGCAGCCGCTTTTCCACCAGCTCGACCTTGGCTGCGATATAACTCCCTATCCCGAGGCCGGCGAAGTATATCGCCATCCCGAGGCCTATGATCGCGTAATCCAGGTTCAGGGAGATGTCCATGAAAACGGGGAGCAGAAAGCCCAGGAACACGGAGTCGTACACGACCGCGAAGCCGAGGACGAATGCCGCCTCCCAAAACAGCAGATGCTTCTTGTCGAGTTCAAGCGTCTGGGCTATCTTCTCGTCGTGGTTCGCTTCGTTGTCATGCCTCATGGCGGCGAGAATGAAGGTAAGCAGGCCGAGCAGGACCAGAAACAGGTAGACCGCTTCGAATGAGAACAGATAAGCGATATAGCCTCCGAACAGGAAGCCTATCCCGCCCGCGACCATCCTGACTGACGTCATTTTCGCGGCCTCTATCCCCCTTTTTTTCGCGGTCCTGAAAATCGCCGTCCTGTCGACCGCCCAGAAAAAGGAATAGGAAATGCCTTCGAATGTTTTTCCAATGCCGAAATGAAGCGGTATGGAAGAGATGGCATATGTTCCTGCGCTTAACGCCTGGAAAACGCCCTGCATCATGAAGAATATCCTCGTGCCGAGCACGTCCGAGACCATGGCGAGAAGCGTCCTGGAAAAAACCATGGTGAGCGGTATGAGCGAAAGGATGAGCCCTATCTCCTCAACGTTTATGTTCTTCTGGAGAAGGTATAGGGGCAGGGTTATGGCTATCACTGCCCAGAAGAACTGATTGATGAAATTTATCGCTGTGAGCCTTCTCATAAAAAGGTCTGTGCCCCGGCGCTCCGCTCACTCCTTCTTTGCGATTTGTATCCTTGGCGGAATCAGCGGTGCGGTAAGGCCAAGCACTCTTGCAAGCAGGGTGCCGTTCGCACTCCCGCTGTAGTTTATGGCGCTAAGCGTCACGGGCGTGTAGCTTTCCGGTATCTTCTTGCCCTTCTTCCATTCCTCGTCAAGCTCTTTCGCAAGCTTCTTTTCCTCTTTTGCAATGAGCACGCCCCGTATCTGGAGCTGGCCGACATCCTTCTCGTAATTAGCGGTATAAAGATATTCTATCTCGACATCTTCGCCCTTCACGTCGACTTTCTCGATGCTGATGTTTATGCTCAGCCCCTGTATTTGCTCCCTCTTCTCCCTCTTTCCGGATATGTTTAGTATCCTTTCGCCTACGATCATTCTTTCGCCTCCTAAAACAGTAGTTTCTCTATATGGAAAAGAAAACAATTAAAATAGTATTGAAAACGCGGATAAAGACTGCGGGCCCGTGCATTCAGTTGCAGGGTTTTTCCGCTGTATCCTCGTCGTTGAGCTTCAGGACCTCGTCGTATTCGAGTTCGTCTTCCTCATCAAACACCATATCCATCACCCCTCCGTTAATGTTATAATATATGGTCGTAAAGGTATTTAAATATATGTTTTAAAGTGGTGATATATGTGTATTATCGAGGGGCGGCGTGTTTTATTATTTTAACTTCCAAATCCGGCCATGGATGCGCCGTACTGGAGGATGCAGAAAGAGGAGCTGCTAAAGGCGGCCGGGACGGATTACGAAAACGGCCTCTCTGAAAATGAGGTCCAGAAGCGCCAGAAGGAGTACGGAAAAAACATAATCCCGGAAAAGGACAGGCGCAGCGTATTGCAGATTTTCCTTTCCCAGTTCATGAATGCATTCATCTATATCCTGATGGGCGCGACGGTGCTCGCGTTCTTCGCCGGGGAAATCACCCAGGCGGTTACTATAATGGCGATTCTTCTGATGAGCGGCATCCTCGGCTTTTATCAGGAATACCGCTCCGAAAACGCGATTAACGAGCTGAAGAGATATCTCTCCCACCGGGCGAATGCGATACGCGGCGGGCGGCAGATGCAGATAAACGCGGCCGAGCTGGTGCCCGGCGACGTAGTTGTCCTGCACATAGGGGACATAGCGCCCGCGGACATAAGGCTGCTCAGGGACGAGGACCTCAGGATGAACGGGGCGTCCCTAACCGGCGAGTCGAAGGAGGTTGAAAAAACAGCGGCCGCGCTTTCCCTCGAAAAACCCGCACCGCACGAGCTTTCGAACTACGCGCTCATGGGAACGACCGTGACCTACGGATTCGGAAGCGGGGTCGTGATAGCGACCGGAACTAAAACCTTCTTCGGGAAAACCGCAACGCTGCTCAGCGCGAAGATTCCGGAATCGGATTTCCAGCTGGGCATGAGGCAGTTCAGCGACATGATACTCAAGGTCATAGTGATATTCACGGTGGTGGTGTTCGCCTCCAATGCGATACTGAATCACGGCATCGTCGAATCGCTTCTTTTCGCGCTTGCAGTCGCCGTCGGAATCGCGCCGGAGATACTTCCCGTGATAACGACCATTTCGCTTTCCAACGGCGCGCTGCAGATGGCGAAGGAAAAGGTCGTAGTCAAAAAACTCGCGACCATAGAGGACATCGGCAATATGGACGTCCTCTGCATGGACAAGACCGGCACGCTTACGGAGCCGGGCATGGAGCTGGAGGGTGCCGCCGAGCCGGGAGGGAGCCCCGTAGTAGACGGCCTGATACTGTACGGCATGCTCTGCAACAATGCGCACGTGCAGGGAAAGAAAACGAGCGGAAACGCGTTCGATGTGGCGATATCGGATTACGCCAAGAGCAAGCCGGAATCGGCAATGGGGCATGAGGGATACGAGCGCATTGACGACATCGAATTCGATTTCGAGCGGAAGAGGATGAGCGTCATCGTGAAGAAGGGCGGCAAGCCGCTGCTGATAACGAAGGGGGAGCCGGAGTCCGTGCTTTCGGCATGCTCCCATGCGTCCATGAACGGCAAGCTTGATGCGATGAAAGGCGCGAGGAAAAAAATCACGGAAAAAACCGGGCTGCTTTCCGAAGAGGGATACGGCCTTCTTGCGGTCGCGACGAAAGAGGTGGGGATGAAAACGCATTATACGAAAGAAGACGAGGAGGGCATGGTCCTGCGCGGCTTCCTGCTTTTCAAGAGCCAGCCGAAGAAGAGTGCTGCAAAATCCATAGCCGAATTGATGGAGCTGGGCGTCTCCCTAAGCCTTCTGACCGGAGACGACCCTGCCGTCACCGCAAAGCTCTGCAGGGATGTCGGGCTTGAGATAAGCGGTGGCAGGGTAATAGCAGGAAGCGAGATAGAAGGCATGGACGAAAAGCGGCTGCGGAAGCTCGTCGGCAGGTACAACATATTCGCAAGGGTCGTTCCTGCGCAGAAAGTCAGGATCGTGGAGGCTTACAGAAGCAACGGGCACATAGTCGGTTTTATGGGCGATGGGGTGAATGATGCGCCCTCATTGAGGCTTGCCGATGTCGGCATTTCGGTGGATACGGCATTGGATGTTGCACGCGAGGCGGCGGATATCGTGCTCATGAAAAAGAGCCTTGCCGTGCTTGCCGAGGGTGTGAAGCTCGGCCGCAAGACGTTCGGCAACATCACCAAATACGTGCTGAATACGATAAGCGCGAACTACGGGAACATGTTCACTTTGGTCGTGGCGTCATTTTTCCTTCCGTTCATCCCGCTGCTTCCGTCGCAGATACTTCTCAACAATTTCCTGAGCGACATCCCGCTCCTCACGATATCCAGCGATAACGTTGACGAGGATTTCGTACGGAAGCCGAAGAGATGGGATATACGCATGATTTCAAGGTTCATGATCTACTTCGGCATGATAAGCGCCGTCTTCGACATGCTGACAATCGCCCTGTTCCTTTATTTTTTCGGCGTCGGGGCAGCGCTCTTCCGTACGCTGTGGTTCCTCGAATCCTCGCTCTCGGAAATCGCGGTCACGTTCATCATCCGCACAAAGCACGCGTTTTTCAAAAGCATGCCGAGCAGGCTTCTGATTACGTCATCGCTCTTTACCGCAACCGTTTGTGTCGTTGTGGTTTCGCTTCCGGCAGTCGGCTCCTACTTCGGGTTCGTTCCCCCGTCCGCCGAGCAGATAGTGCTGGTGGGCGGCATAGTCCTTGCCTACTGCCTTGCCACGGAAGCGGCAAAGCATCTTTTCTTCAGGCATTACACGGAATTTTCGGCGCATTATTAGCATGGACAAACCGGCTGCGGACGGCGTCCGAACGTCAGATATATAAACATGTTCTGAGCATTTTTGGGCATATGTCCTCCCGGTTCGATATACAGAGCATGGTAGAGAAACCCACCTGGAAACAGATGCTTCTGGAGCTGATAGAGCAGAACCGGATAGACCCCTGGGACGTGGACATAGGCCTCATAGCGGACGGCTTCATGAAAAGGGTCAGGGAGCTGAAAACGCTTAATCTCGCGGTCGAGGCGAATGTGATTCTCGCAGCAGCCATTCTCCTGAAATACAAAAGCGAATACCTGAAATATCTCACCATGGAGGAGCAGACGCTGATAACTGATTATCCCGCGGATGTGCCTGAAATGGACGGCGGGGAGGAGATGCCGCAGCTGATGTTCGTTTCCAGGATACCTCCGAAAAGGCAGATAACCCTGGACGAGCTCATGGGCGAGATGGAGAAGGTGATGAAATACGAGAACAGCGATATGGGGAGGGCCCCGCGCGGCGCGGTGGGGGAGACGATAGATTTCGTGATATCCGAAGAGGACATAGAAAAGAGGATGGATGACGTCCTTGAGAGGATAAGATGCAACACCGATGATACCGGCTGGTCCCTTTTTTCAAGCATACTGAAGGAACGGAGCAGCATCGAGATAATACACACCCTCGTTTCCGTGCTTCACCTCACCCAGAATAGGACGGTGGATGTCAGGCAGGATAAGGTTTTCGGCGAGATATTCATACATCTGATTGAAGAGAAGAAAAAGGAAAAAGAGGAAATGCTCGTAAGAGCATAAGAAAAAATCAGGAAATTACGGTTCCTGACTGCTTTTTCTTTGTCTTGACTATCTTTACGTTGGCCGGGGTAAGAAGGATCATGCTCTGGCTGAGAAGCGCGATGTCACCGTTCGTCTTTGTCGCGTGGTTCTTCAGCTTTGCGATTATCCCCTTGAGCCTGTTCGGCTGCTTTGTAAGAGGCAGAACATTAAGGATTATGATGTTCTTCTCAACAAGCTCTTTCACAGCCAGATCGCCGTCGCCCTCATTTCTGAGGTCTACCCTTTTAACGTAAAAGTCCGCAGGGGGATTGACAACGTCTCCTTCAGATTCCATTATGTCCGATAGGTCCGGTGATTCGCTCTTCTCGCTTTTTCCGAAAATTTTGTCTAACAGTCCCATTCAGGTCACCTTGTTAATATTTTCTGATAGTTTTATACTATGAATTTTTAAATACCTTTCCTTCTGCGGTTTCCGCTTTTAAACCTCAGAAAACCTTTTCACCTACATAGACTTTTATGCCCGAGGGCGTTACCTTGAAAGGCACCAGGTCGCGTGAATGGTCCGTGCCCCTCATCTTGAATATCTCCAATGCCCGTACCCTCCGGTCTTCCCTGTCGAGGTTGTAGAGGTTTATTATTCCGTCCATGACGAAATGCTCGATGTCGAATGTCATCTCGGCCTTTTTCGCCGTTGTGGCTTCAAGCGTCGTGATGCTCGTGCAGTCGAGATTCCTCAGCAGGGACAGGAACTCGAAAAGGGTCTGTCTGTATTCCATCTCGCTTTCGAAAGACATGCGTATCATTGTTGCCGAATCGATTACCGCCCGCTTGACGTCATGGTCCGTTATCTGCTCCTCGAGGATGTTCGCGACTTCCTCAAGCTCGAGCTTGTCCGGCTTCACGATGTTGAGCTTTTTCGATTTGATGAGCTGGGGGACGTCGGTGAACATCGGGAATGTCGTCTTCATGTTCTCGACTATGTCGTCCGCCGTTTCCTCAAGAGTGACGTAAACCCCGGCATCGCCATCCTTCGCGCCCCGGTAAATGTACTCAAAGCCGAAGGAGGTCTTTCCGCATCCTGGCCCGCCGTAAAGGGCAACGTGCCTCCTTGCAGGTATGCCTCCGTTAAGCATCTCGTCCAATCCGGCGATTCCCGTCTTTACTCTTTCCATAAGCGTCACCTTTTTGCAGCTATTCCCCGGTGAAATCTATAAACTTATTGTTTTGGCAGGGCTACTGGCGCTTCACTCGCGTGCCCTGTTGAGAACTTTGTTCTCAACTGTCCAGAAACCCACGGTTTCTGTACATAGCCACATACCTACCTGAGAAAAAGAGAAGCAGCAGGATAAAAAGGGAAACCGGGCAGAGGCCCGCAGTTCCATGCTCTTCTGGCGTCCCAGTTGCGTTCGTGAGGTTTCCGGTTGCATTCGTCATGTTCACGCTTGCGTTTTCGCTGACGTTATGCGCGGGCGGGGGAGGCGGAGTCTCCTCTTCTTCCTCTTCGGGCGGAGGGGGCGGTGGAG